>JAYUSP010000058.1:0-8231 GCA_043755615.1 Betaproteobacteria bacterium | reverse complement strand
CGACACGGTCGTCGATGGCGCATTGGATGTAGTAGCGGCTGCGCGTGGCCGAGCGCATGCTGCACATCGCAAAACCGCGTTCGTGGTTGCTGTAGGTCACTTCATGTGTCACCGGCGGCGTGTCGCTGAGCACGCCGAGCCAGCCGAAGGGGTAGACCTTTTCGAAGGTCCGGATCGCCGCTGCCGGCACGCTGCGCCGGCTCACGCCGTGGTAACCGTCGCATCCGGCGATGAAGTCACATTCGATCTCTTGACGCACGCCGTTCTTGATGTAGCTGACACGCGGGTGATCAGTATCGAAGCCGTGCAGCGCGACGTCAACAGCTTCGTAGACAGTAGCTGCGCCGCTGCTGCGGCGCGCGTCCATCAGATCGCGCGTGACCTCGGTCTGGCCGTAGACCATGATCTGCTTGCCGCCGGTCAGCGTGCCCAGGTCGATGCGGTGGCGCGCGCCGTTGAAGATCAGCCCGAAGCCGCTGTGCACCAGCCCTTCGGTGTGCAGCCGCTGGCCGACACCGGCCTGGCCGAGCAGCGCGACGGTGGTCTGCTCGAGCACGCCGGCGCGGATGCGGCCGAGCACATAGTCGGCGCTGCGCGCTTCGAGCACGATGGTGTCGATGCCGGCCCGGTGCAGCAAGGCGCCGAGCAGCAGCCCCGCAGGGCCGGCGCCGATGATGGCAACCTGGGTTTTCATGGCGTCGATTCTCGTCGTGGTCGTCGTGGCCGGCTCGATCACCCCCGGCGCCCCGGGCGTCTTGAGCCTGTCTGCCCAGGTTGCAATTCTGGTGCCTTGTGCAAGAACCGCGGAGCTCGCCCATGCGCTGGCGGGATAGCTGTTATGGCCGCTGGCGGCAGGCCGCGCGGGCATCAACGCGCGTTAACCCCGGCGGCTCGGGCTGGCGCGCGTCGGTAGCATCGCAGGCTGTTCGATCCTGCCTGCGCGCACGCCTGGAATATCTGGAATAGCTGGAGTATTGGCCATGAAATTGCAAACCACGTTTCGTTCGCTCGCCGCCGCCGTGGCGCTGGTTGTCTCGATGCCTGCGCTGGCGCAGGAGGTGACCCTCAAGTTCCATCACATCTGGCCGCCGCAGGCGATGGCGCCGGTGCGCGTGATCACGCCCTGGTGCGACAAGGTCGCGGCCGAATCCGCCGGGCGCATCAAATGCCAGATGCTGCCGGCGATGTCGGGTGGTGGTACGCCGCCGCAATTGGTCGACCGTGTCAAGGACGGTGTCGATGACCTCGTGATCACGCTGCCGGGTTACACCGCCGGCCGCTTCCCGTCGATGGAAGTTTTCGAGCTGCCCTTCATGACCAACTCGGCCGAAAGTGGCGCCGCGGCGGCGTGGGAGTACCTGCAGAAATACGCGCTCAAAGAGTTCCCGGGCACCAAGATCCTCGCGACCTGGGTCCATGACGAAGGTTACGTGCACACCAGCAGCAAGCAGATCAGGTCGCTCGAAGACTTCAAGGGCCTGAAGATGCGTGCGCCGACGCGGCAGACCAACAAGCTGCTGGCCAAGCTCGGCGCCACGCCCGTCGGGATGCCGGTCACTGGCGTTGCCGACGCACTGAGCAAGGGCACCATCGACGGCTTTGTGCTGCCCTGGGAAGTCATCCCCGCGTTCAAGCTGCACGAGATGACCAAGTTCCACACCCAGACCGATGCCAGCCATCCGGCGTTGTACAGCGCGGGCTTCGTCTTTGCGATGAACCAGGCCCGATACGACAGCCTGCCGGCCGACCTCAAACGTGTCATCGACAACAACAGCGGTGCCGCGCTGTCGCGCCAGATCGGCAAGATCTGGGACGAAAGCCAGGCGCCAGGGCGCAAGGCCGCCGCCGACCGCGGCAATACGATCATCACGCTGTCGGCGGCGGAAACCGACAACTGGGTCAAGGCCTCGGCGTCGATCTACGACGAGTGGATCGCCGACGTCACCGGCCGCGGCTTGCCCGGCAAACAGATGGTGCAGGACGCCCGTGACCTGCTCGTGAAGCACCGCAAGTGACGTTGATGGCGGCGGGGGCGATGGCGTCGGCGTTGGCGTGATCGACGCCCTGCTGCGCCGCACCGCACTGGCCTTTGCGATGGCCGGCTCGCTGGCCGCGCTGCTGACTGCGCTGCTGGTGGTGACCAGCGTCGTCGGCCGCGCGATCTTTGGCGTGCCGATCAATGGTGATGTCGAACTCACACAGTTCGGCGTCGCGCTGGGCATCTCGCTGAGCCTGCCCTGGTGCCAGCTTCGCGGCGCCAACATCTTGGTCGATTTTTTCACCCAGCGGCTGGCTGAGAAGAAGCTGCGGCGGCTCGACGGCATCGGCGCTTTGCTGCTCGCGCTGATGTGCGCGCTGCTCGCCTGGCGCACGTCGATGGGCGCTTTTGCCGTGCACGAAGCGCACGAGACATCGATGATCCTGGCGCTGCCGATGTGGTGGGCCTACGCCTCGCTTGCACCCGGCCTGGCGCTGGCTGCGCTGGTCGCGCTGCGCCAGGCGGCGCTGCATTTCAGCGGCCTGCCGATGGCGCGGCTGCAGGGCGAACAGCCGCGATGACGTCGGCCCGCCAGGGGCGGTGCGGTCCGCGATGACCCCGACGCTGATCGGCATCACGATGTTCGCCGGCATGCTGGCGCTGATGGCGCTGCGCATCCCGATCGCCGCGGCGATGTTCATCCCCGGCGCGTTGGGCTACATCGGCTTGAGCGGCGACATGGCGCTGCTCAACCTGCTCAAGGGCAGCGCAGTGGCGCGGCTGACGGTCTACGACCTGAGTGTCATCCCGCTGTTTTTGCTGATGGGGCAGTTTGCGACCCAGGGCGGGTTGAGCCGGGCGCTGTTCCGTGCCGCGGCGGCGTTTGTCGGCCATATTCGCGGCGGGCTGGGCATGGCCTCGGTGCTGTCGGCTGGGGCCTTTGGCGCGGTCTGCGGCTCGTCGGTGGCGACCTCGGCGACGATCACGCAGGTGGCTTATCCGGAGATGAAAGCGCATGGTTATTCGGGCCGGCTGTCGACTGCCACGCTGGCCGCCGGCGGCACGCTGGGCATCCTGATCCCGCCTTCGGTGCCGCTGGTCGTTTACGCGATCCTCACCGAACAGAATATCGCCAAGCTGTTTGCCGCGGCGATGATCCCCGGCATCCTGGCGATGCTCGGTTATATCGTCGTGATTGCGATCTACTGCCGGCTGCGGCCCGATCTGGCGCCACCTTCCGATCCGGTGCCGTGGCCTTTGCGCTGGGCCGCGCTGCTCGGCGTCTGGCCGATCGTCGTGATCTTTGTGATCGTCTTCGGCGGCATCTATGGCGGCGTCTTTTCGCCGACCGAGGGGGCCGCGGTCGGCGCCGTCGCGACCCTGGTCGCGGGTCTCGCGCAGCGCGAGTTGTCGCTGGCTGGCATCGGCAAAAGTTTTGTCGGCACCGCAGAGACGAGTGCGATGGTCTTCATGATTTTTCTCGGCGCCGACATGATGAACGCGTCGCTCGCGCTGACCGCGATGCCGGCGGCGCTGGCCGGCTGGGTCGGTGGGCTGGCCGTGCCGCCCTTGTTGATCGTCGCCGCGGTGCTGGTGTTTTATGTCCTGCTCGGCTGCGTGATGGACGAGCTGTCGATGTTGTTGCTGACGATTCCTGTGATCTTCCCGGCGATCATGGCGCTCGACCTCTGGGGCCTGGGCGCGCAGGACAAGGCGATCTGGTTCGGCATCCTGGTGCTGATGACGGTGGGCATCGGCCTCATCGCACCGCCCGTGGGGCTGAACGTCTACGTCGTCAACAGCATTGCGCGCGACGTGCCGATGAGCGAGACCTACAAGGGCGTGTTCCCCTTCCTCGCCTGGGACGCGCTGCGCGTGCTGTTGCTGCTGGCGTTTCCGATGATCAGCCTGGGGCTGGTGCGGCTGCTTTTTTAGGGCGACCCGGTCGGCTCGCCCAGCGTGGCGCAATGCAGGCCGCCGCCGACCCAGTTGGCGCCGATCGCATCGATGAAGACGATGCGCCGGCCCGGGAAGGCTTGCTCGAAGACGCGCTGGACACGGTCCTGCACTGCGCGCGGCGTGCCGTGCTGGGTGTAGCCCGGCACCAAGACGATGCCGTTGGCGGCAAGAAAATTGAGATAGCTCGCCACCGCGACCTGCATCACCGGCCGGCCGTCGCGGCGGCCTTCCTTGGGCGGGAAGTAATCCGCCGACCATTCCTGCGACCAGCTCGGGTCGGCCGCCGCCGAAAGGATGATGCGCCGCTCGACGACGCGCGGCATCGGCAGCTTGATCACACGCAGGCGCTGGCCGTCCTGGTCGGTTGCGGCTGAGAGGATCTCGAAATTGCGCTGCATGCGCTTGGCGTTGATGCGCGCTACGGGGTGCGCCGCGGCGTCGCTGTCTTCGGGCCAGGCCAGCAGCACCGTGCGCGCATCGACAAAACGCACAAACTCGTCGGTGTGGCCGCCGGTGCCCCAGGCGACATGGTCGCCGGTGATGGTGGCGCGCAGCACGGGGTCTTCGGCCAAGCCAACGGGCAGCCAGATGATGTGCCGGATGCCCGGCAGCTCGAGCATCAGGCGGGCCAGTTCGGCTCGGCTGCGCCCCGGGTTGCGTTGCTGCAGGAAGGCCGCGTTGGCGATCATCGTGCCGCGGCCGTTGACCTCGACCGCACCACCTTCGGTGACCAGCTCGGAGCGGAAAGCGCGGCCGCCGGCCAAGGCGGCGATGGCGCGGTCGAGCTCTTCGCGGCTGCTGTCGGCGCCGGCCGCACAGTCGGCCGCGCGGCGGGCATCGTCGGCATGGCGCACGTGGCACCAGCCGGCGTGGCCGTAGTGGCTCCAGCGGAAGTCGATCACGCCCGGCTCGCCGCGGGGCCCGAGCGCAAACACCGCGGCATCGCGGACGAAGTACAGCGCACGCCGGTCGACATGGAATTCGATGCGCTCGATGTCTACCGCCGACAAGCCGCGCGCGGCCAGGCTGGTGCGGGCCTCGTTGACGCGCGCCGGGTCGTTGACAAGCATCTTCAACCGGGCGTGTGGTTGCAGGCTGCGCACCAGATCAAACGTTAGCTGTTGATGCCCGGCATCAACGCCGAGCCAGACCGCGCGCAGGGGCTCGAAGCCGCCCGGGATGCGGTAGCCCTTCGCGTCCAGTGTGGTCGCACTCGGCGCCGCGGCGGCGCTGGTCGTCGACGATGGGGACCCGCCCGGGCCGGTGCAGGCGCCGGCGAGCAGCGTGGCCAGTGCGGCCAGTGCGGCCAGCGCGCCCAGCCGCTGCGGCAAGCGCGGCGCGCGCTGAGGGGGCAAGACGGGCAGCTTTGTTTTCATGGGCTAGCGACGGCAGTATCGGGCTGCACCGATTGGGCTGCACCGATCGGGCTGCAGCGATCGGGCCAGCAGGATGCGGCCCTATGCTCGGGCCTTCATGGTAACCAGACCGATCCGACATGACCGTCCAGCTCAAGAACAAGCCCGCCGCCGCCACCGTTCCGATCCACACCACCGACCGCGCCAGTTTTGTCGCTGCGGCGGCCAAGCTGCCGGCGCAGACGCAGAACTGGCTCGCCGCGACCGGTTTCAACGGCGCTGCCGACAGCCACGCGCTGCTGCCTGACACCAACGGCAAGCTGGCGGCGGTGTGGGCCGGTGTCCACGACGCAGCGCACCCCTACGCGCTGTCGGCGCTGCCGCGCCAGTTGCCACCTGGCAACTACCGGCTGGGGGATGCTGGCGGGTTGGTGGTGGAGCCGCAAGCCGCGGCGCTGTCGTGGGAACTTGGGGCCTATGTCTTCGACCTCTACAAACCCGCGCGCCGCGAAGCCGCCACGTTGCAACTGGTGAGCAGCGCGGCGGCCAGCCGCGGCGCGCTGGTCGCCGCCGCGGTCTGCGCCACACGCGACCTCGTCACGACACCGGCCGAGCACATGGGCCCGGCGGAGCTGGCCGCCGCGGTGCAGATGCTGGCCAGGCAGCATGGGGCCAAGTTCAAGCAGACGGTGGGCGACGCGCTGCTCAAGGCCGGCTTCCCCGCGGTGCATGCGGTGGGCCGCGCGGCGACCCGCGCGCCGCGCCTCATCGAGCTGCGCTGGGGCAACCCGAAACACCCGAGGCTCACGCTCGTCGGCAAGGGCGTGTGTTTTGACAGCGGCGGCCTCGATATCAAGGGCGCCGACGGCATGCGGCAAATGAAGAAGGACATGGGTGGCGCTGCCAACACGATCGGTCTGGCTACGCTGGTGATGGCGCTGAAGCTGCCGGTGCACCTGCACCTGGTGATCCCGGCGGTCGAAAACGCGATCGCCGGCAACGCCTACCGGCCGGGTGATGTGATCAAGACCCGCAAGGGCCTGCATATCGAGATCGGCAATACCGATGCCGAAGGCCGCGTCATCCTGTGCGACGCGATCGCCTACGCCGCCGAATCCAAGCCCGACCTGATGATCGACATGGCCACGCTCACCGGCGCGGCGCGGGTTGCGCTTGGGGGCCAATTGCCGGCGTTGTTCAGCCGCGATACCGCGCTGGCGCGCGCGCTCGTCGACCGTGGCATCACGATGCACGACCCGATGTGGCACATGCCGCTGTGGCGCGGTTATCACCTGCTCATCGAGAGTGACATTGCCGATATCGTCAACACCGGGCGCAGCCCGCTGGCCGGCGCGATCAACGCGGCGCTGTTCCTCGAAGACTTCGTTCCTGCCGACTGCCCCTGGCTGCACATCGACCTCTTTGCCTGGAACGACCTGACCCGCCCCGGCCGTCCGATCGGCGGCGAGGCGCAGACCATCCGCACGCTGCTGGCGTATCTTGAAGATCGGTTTGTTGCCCCGGCGACCCCCGCCGCTGCCGGCCGCGCGGTGGCCCCGCGCGGCTGAGCAAGACCGAGCACGTCGTCTCAGTGGAGATCCAAGCATGCCCAACTTTGCCAATTACCCGAGCCTGAAGGACCGCACCGTGATCGTCACCGGTGGCGCCACCGGCATCGGCGCGAGCCTGGTCGAACACTTTGTCGCGCAGGGTGCGCGGGTCGGCTTTGTCGACATCGATGCCGCCGCCGGCAAGGCGCTGGCCGATCGGGTCGATGCTGCCGGCCAGCAAGCGTTGTTTGTTGCTGCCGACCTGACCGATACCGCGCACTTGCGCGAGGCGATCGATCGGGTGCGCCAGCACTTCGGCCCGATCGGGGTCTTGCTGAACAACGCTGCCAACGACCAGCGTCACAGCATCGCCGCGACGACGCCGACGTCCTGGGACGCCAGCATGGCAGTCAACCTGCGTCAGCAGTTTTTTGCAGCGCAGGCGGTGATCAAGGACATGCAGGACGCCGGTGGTGGCTCGATCGTCAACTTCGGCTCGGTCAGTTGGAAGCTCAAACAAGGTGGCATGCCCGCGTACACCACGGCCAAGGCCGCGGTGCAGGGCCTGACGCGCAGCCTCGCGCGTGAACTCGGGCCGTTCAACATCCGCGTCAACACCCTCGTGCCGGGCGCGGTGATGACCGACAAACAACGGCGCCTGTGGATCAGCGACGCCAGGCGCGCCGAGATCCAGCGCGAGCAATGCCTGGGCGCTGACCTGCTCGCCGCGGACATCGCGCGCATGGCGCTGTTCCTGGCCGCCGACGACAGCGCGATGTGCACCGCGCAGGACTTCATCGTCGACGGCGGCTGGACCTGAGGCGCGCGGCGCGCGCAGAGCCGGCGCCAGAAAACCATCAGCGGCCGAAGCGGGCCGATCGGTCACGCGTGTGTCTTGAGCGATTGAACGCAAAGCCGCATCAATGCATCACGAACCCGCCATTCACCGGCAGCAACTGGCCGGTCACGAAGCGCGCCAGGCCACTGAGCAAGAAGACCACCGCACCGGTGACGTCGTCGGGAGTCTGGTCGCGTTGCAAGGCACGTTGCTCCTTGTACAGCCGGTGCCGGTGTTCGGGAACGTACTGCGTCGCTTCGACCAGCGTCAGGCCCGGCGCCACCGAGTTCACCGTGATCGCGCGGTCGCCAAGTTCACGCGCCAGTGACCGGGTCATCGCAATGATCGCGCCCTTGCTGGCGACATAAGCAAGCAGGTTCGGCGCGCCCCACATCGGCGTGTCGGACGCCAGGTTGACCACCGCGCCGCGGCCGCTGGCGGCCAGCGCGCCGGCGCAGTCGCGGGTCATCAGCCAGGTGCCGCGCACATTGACGTTCATGACCCGGTCCCACACCGCGGGGTCGAGTTCGGCGGCCGACTTGCCGCCGGAG
>JAYUSP010000057.1:0-2779 GCA_043755615.1 Betaproteobacteria bacterium | reverse complement strand
GTCTCGGCCATCGTCTATGCCAACCCTTCGTACTTCATCACGATGATGGCTTACGACGCGGCGAGCAATCTGATCGGTTCGGCCAAGTCGGCCGGCGGCTCTTACAACCAGGGTGTGTTGTCGCTCAGCGGCATCGGCGACATCGCGCGCGTGACCTGGGACACGGGCTCGACCGTGGCCGCTGTCGGCATCGACGACTTGACCTTCACCCAGGCGGTGCCCGAACCCGGCACATGGGCTTTGCTGGCGGCCGGCTTGCTGGCGCTGATCGTCCTGCGGCGCAGCCGCTGACCCGGGTCCGGCTCAGGCCGTGGCGGTAGCGGGCGCGGCGGGCGCCCGCGCATGCCAGGCCAGGATCGCCAGCACCGCGGTGATGCCGACAGCAGACACCAGCGGGTTGGCGAAGACCAGCGCCAGCGACAGCACATTCAGCGCGACGAACGCTGGCCAGCCGATGCGCCGCTGCATCTGCCCGGTGTAGGCCGCACCCAGGCCGAGAATCGCGACCACCGTCGACACCAGCGCGATCAAAAATTCGACCCAGGTGAAGTTGATGAACAGCAGCGCCGGTGTGTAGACAAACGCAAAGGGCACCAGCGCCTTGCCCATCGACAGCCTGAAGGCGGTATTGCCGGTGCCCATCGGCTCGCTGCGTGCGATGCCGGCAGCGGCAAATGCAGCCAGCGCCACCGGCGGCGTGACATCGGCGAGCACGCCGTAATAGAAAACGAAGAAGTGGGTTGCCAGTTGGGGCACGCCGAGCTGCGCCAGCGCCGGGGCCACGATCGCAGCCAGGATGATGTAGGTCGGCGTCGTCGGCACGCCGGTGCCCATGATGATGCAGGCGATCGCGGTGAAGAGCAGGCCGAACAGGATCGTCACCTGCTTGAGATCGAACCAGCCGAAGACATCGAAAGCATGCACCGCTTGTGCCGCGGTGCCCGACAGGTCGATCACAAAGGCCGAGAACTTGAAGCCCATGCCGGTGAGCGTGAGGATGCCGAGCACAAAGCCGACGCAGGCACACGACGCACCGATGCTCAAAGCCGACTTCGCGCCCATCTCGAAACCGCGCACCAGGCCGCGCGGCGTGATCGCCATGCCGTTCATGCCGCGGCCGGCGCGGCCCATCAACTTTGGGATCCACGAGCAGACGATCGTCAGCGTGATGCCCCAGAAGGCGGCGAGAAACGGCGTGTACTGCATCAGCAGCAGCGTGACCATCGTCACCAGCGGGATGAACAGGTGCCAACTGCTGCGCAGCACGCGTGTCAGCGACGGGATCTCGTGCGCCGGCATGCCGGTGAGCTTGAGTCGTTTGGCCTCGAGGTGCACCATCCACAGGATCGCCAGATAGTGCAGCGCGGCCGGCACGATGGCGACCAGGATCAGCTCGTTGTACGGGATGCCCAGGGTCTCGGCCATGATGAAAGCCGCCGCCCCCATGATCGGCGGCGTGACCTGCCCGCCGCAGGCTGCCGAGGCTTCCACCGCGCCGGCAAAACGCGGCGAGAAGCCGACCTTCTTCATCAGCGGGATGGTCATCACGCCGGTGGTCACCGTGTTGGCGATGGCCGAGCCGGAGATCATGCCGAAGAGGCCCGACGAGACCACGCAGACCTTCGCCGGCCCGCCGGAAAACCGCCCGGCAGCGATCGTCGCCAGGTCGACGAACAACTGCGCCAGCCCGGTGAGCTGGGCCATCACGCCAAACAGCACGTAGTGGAAGACGAAGGTCGCGACAACCCCCACCGCTATGCCGTAGATGCCTTCGGTGCCTTTGTAGAGGTAAGCCACCAGTCGCGGCACGCTGTAGCCGCGGTGCGCCAGGTCACCGGGCAGGTAGGGGCCGAAGAGGCCGTAAAGCACGGTGGCCACCGCGAGCAGCGGCAGGAAGATGCCCATCGTGCGGCGTGTCGCTTCGATGACCATCGCCACCGCGATGACGCCGAACATCAGGTCCAGCGGCGAATGTTGGCCCGGGCGCTGGATGAAGACGTCGTCGAAAAATAGCAGCAGGTAGAGCGAAAAGCTGGCTGCCAGGACGGCAAAGATCCAGTCGCGCCAGGGGATGTGCTGGTGGCTGCCGTCATAGGTGGCCAGCGGCAGCGACAGTGCGGCGATCGCGAGCAGCACAACGCCGAAGGCCAGTTTCGCCAGCATCGGCGTGCTGTCGCCAAACGACTGCACGAGGCTCCAGCCGAGCACCAGATAAAACGCTGCCAGGCCCGCCGAGACCGTCCATTCCCAATGTCCGGGCAGGCGTTTCTGGCGCGGGAAGACCAGGAAACACAGGCCGAGCACCACACTCAAGTGGATCGCCCGATGCGCGATCTCGTTGTGCAGCCCGAAGCCGGCGGTGTAGTAGTGCCAGGCCGACAGGCCGACCGCGATCACGGTCACGATGCCGGCGGCGACACCGGCGAGTTGCCGGAAGCTCGACTCGGGGTCGAACTGCTCGATCAGGCGGTCGACTTCGTCCTGCGAAACGGTGCTGCGCATCAGACGGGGTCGCGCATCAGACCGTGGGCACTTCGACGGTTTCAAATCCGGCCGGCATCACGACTTCAAGCATCTCGATATCGGCGCTGTGGCCGACCTCGCGGTGGCGGATGCCCGGCGGCTGGTGCACACACGAGCCGGCTTGCAGGCGAACGACACCTTGGCCTTCGTACTCAAATTCGATCCAGCCCTTGAGCACATAAACGAGCTGGAAGCTCGTGTGGTGCAAGTGCGGCTGGCTGGAGAAGTCGGTGCCCGCCGCGGCGCGGATGACATG
>JAYUSP010000056.1:0-2786 GCA_043755615.1 Betaproteobacteria bacterium | reverse complement strand
CATGTAGCGCATGAAGAAGGGATCGCGCCGCCACAAGCCAGCCATCGGCCGCACGAAATGCGCGCGAGCCTTGCGCGCCGCGCGGTTCACGGCTTGCCTCCGTGCGGCGACAGGAAACGCAGGAAGTAATCTTTCGCGCTGTTGAGCTTGTTCTGATTCACCGCGTTGGCCGGATCGACCTGCTTGGGGCAGACCTCGGAGCAGTAGCCCACGGCCGTGCAGCTCCACACGCCTTCTTCGGCGTTTAGCACAGCCATGCGCTCGGCGCGGCCGCCGTCGCGCGAGTCGGCGTTGTAGCGGTGAAGCAGGGCCAGCACGCCCGGCCCGGTGAAATCGGGGTCGAGGCCGAACTGCGGGCAGGCGGCGTAGCACAGCGCGCAGTTGATGCAGGCGCTGTATTGCTCGAACTGCGCCAGTTGCGCGGGTGTTTGCAGGGTCTCGCCGTCGGCGAGCGCGCGCGGCGTCTTCGCAATCAGGTAGGGCTTGATGCCTTCGAGCTTGGCGATGAAACCGTCGAGCGAAACCACCAGGTCGCGCTCGATCGGGAAATTCGCCAGCGCCTCGATGCGCACCGGCCCGGGCAGCAATTCGCGCAGGAAGGTCTGGCAGGCGAGCTTGGGCTTGCCGTCGATCATCATCCCGCAACTGCCGCAGATCGCCATGCGGCAGGACCAGCGGTAACTCAGCGTGCCGTCGAGCTCGTCCTTGATGTGTTGCAGCGCTTGCAGCACGGAGAGATCCTCGGCATAGGGCACCGTGTAGCGCTGCCAGCGCGGCGCGTCGTCCTGCTCCGGGCGGTAGCGCAGCACCTCGATGTCGATCGTCGTGCGCACGTCAGACATGGGCGCCCGCCTCCTTCGCCACACGCTCGGCCTCGACGCCGGCGGCGCCATAGGCCCGCGTGCCCGGTGGTGAGCTGGTGATCTTCACCGGGCCCCAGGCGATGCGCGGCGCGGCGGCGCCGTTGTACGTCGCCAGGCTGTGTTGCAGGTAGTTGGCGTCATCGCGAGCCGTAAAGCCATCGAGCCGCTGGTGCGAGCCGCGCGACTCTTTGCGCTGCAAGGCGGCGTGCACGATCGCCTCGGCCACATCGAGCTGGTAGCCGAGCTCGATCGCCAGCAGCCACTCGGTATTCCAGGCTTGCGAGCGGTCGTCGAGGTGCACGGTCTTGCAGCGCTGCTTCAACTCGGCGAGCTTGTCGCAGGTGGCCTGCATCGTCGCCGCGCTGCGGTAGATGCCGCAGCCGTCTTCCATGCTCTGCGCCATTTCGCGGCGCAGCGTGGCGATGCGTTCGCCGCCGGCGCGCGGCGCCAGCACGGCCAGCGCGCGCTCGCGGGCGGCCTGCGCCAGCGCGGCCAGCGTGGCGGCGTTGCCCTGCGCAGCGCTCGCGGCATGGGCAGCAGCTTCGAGGCCGGCGACCTTGCCGAAGACCAGCAACTCCGTCAGCGAATTGGAGCCCAGCCGGTTGGCGCCGTGGATGCCGATGCTCGAACATTCACCCACCGAGTACAGGCCCGGCAGCGGTGAGGCGGTCCTGGCATCGGCCAGGATGCCGCCCATCGTGTAGTGCACGGCGGGCAGCACGGGGATCGGCGCCTGGGCCGGATCGACGCCCAGGTATTGCAGCGCCAGCTCGTAAATCTGCGGCAGGCGCTCGCGCAGTTTCTTCTCGCCGATGTGGCGCAAATCGAGATGCACCACTTCGCCCTGCGGCGTGCCGATCGTGCGGCCCTTTTGCTTCTCGTGCCAGTAGGCCTGGCTCAGGCGATCGCGCGGGCCCAGCTCCATCGCCTTGTTGCGCGGGCTCGGCTCGGCCGGCCCGAGGCCGTAGTCCTGCAAATAGCGGTAGCCGTCCTTGTTGACAAGCGTGCCGCCTTCGCCGCGGCAGGCTTCGGTGAACAACAGGCCTGTGCCGGGCATGCAGGTCGGGTGGTACTGCACGAATTCCATGTCGCGCAGCGGCACGCCGTGGCGGTAGGCCAGGGCCATGCCGTCACCGGTGACGATGCCGCCGTTGGTGTTTTCGCGGAAGACGCGGCCAGCGCCGCCGGTGGCGATGATCACGGCCTTGGCCTGCACGCACTTGAACTCGCCGCTGGCGATGTCGATCGCCACCAGACCCTGCACGCGGCCCTCGGCGACCAGCATATCGACGACGAAATGTTCGTCCAGGCGCTGGATCGACGGGTACTTGATCGAGGTCTGGAACAGCGTGTGCAGCATGTGAAAGCCGCTCTTGTCGGCCGCGAACCAAGTGCGGTCGATGGCCATGCCACCGAAGGCGCGCACATTGGCGCGGCCATCGGGCGTGCGGCTCCAGGGGCAGCCCCAGTGCTCCATCTGCACCAGTTCTTCGTGCGCATGGGCGACGAAATACTCGACCACGTCTTGCTCGCAGAGCCAGTCGGCGCCGGCCACGGTGTCGTGGAAATGCGCTTCCAGGCTGTCGCTGGCCTGCGTCACCGCCGCGGCGCCACCCTCGGCGGCGACGGTGTGGCTGCGCATCGGATAGACCTTGGACACCAGGGCGACCTTCAGCGCCGGATTCGCCTCGGCCACGGCGATCGCCGCGCGCAAACCAGCGCCGCCGGCACCGACGATGGCCACATCGACCTGGATTGCGTCGATCAACTCAATGGCTCCACCGCGCTTGGCGCGAGCCCAGACGCATGAGACGGTCGTCGGCTTGTAGCCCATTGCTGCCGCTGGCGGCCGCGCGTCTCATCGAGGTGTTGCTCACTGCGTTGCGTGCCGGGTCCCGGCCCGGCGGCCGGGTAACTTTGGTG
>JAYUSP010000055.1:0-8259 GCA_043755615.1 Betaproteobacteria bacterium | reverse complement strand
CCAGGCTCGACGACGCTCCAGCGGCGACAAAGGCCGCGGCTTCAATCCGCAGCGTCATGCGGTCGTTGGCTTGTTCACCTTCGACGACCAGCCGCGCGCGGCCGATTTCGGGATGGCGCTTGAGCACCTCGGCAACCTGGCTCGGGTGCACGAACATGCCACGCACTTTGGCCGTCTGGTCGGCGCGGCCCATCCAGCCCTTGATGCGGGTGTTGGTGCGGCCGGTTGGGCAGGCGCCGGGCAGCACCGCCGACAGGTCGCCGGTGCCAAAACGCAGCAGCGGGTAGTCGGGGTTGAGCGTGGTCACGACGATCTCGCCAACCTCGCCATCGGGCAGGGCGTCGCTGCCACCCGGCCGCACGATTTCGACGATGACCTGCTCGTCGAGCACCAGGCCGGCACGGGCCGCGGTTTCGTAGGCCACCAGGCCGAGGTCGGCGGTGCCGTAGTTCTGATAAGCCTCGATGCCCCGGGCGCGGAACTGGTCGCCCAATGACGGCGGAAAGGCCTCGCCGCCGACCATCGCCTTGCTCAGCGAAGGCAGCTCGATGCCGGCCGCGTCCGCGCTGTCGAGCAAGATGCGCAAGAAGCTCGGCGTGCCGACATACCCCTGCGGCCGGAGTTCGGTCATCGCCTGCAACTGCAGCTCGGTATTGCCCACGCCGCCGGGGAAGACGGTGCAGCCGAGGGCATGTGCCGCGGTCTCGAGCATCGAGCCGGCCGGGGTGAGGTGGTAGCTGAAGCAGTTGTGGACCAGGTCGCCGGCACGAAAACCGGCCGCGAACAAGGCGCGTGCCATGCGCCAGTAGTCGGCGGCGTGGCCTTCGGGTTCGTAGATCGGGCCGGGGGACTGGAAGACCCGGCGCGCCCCGGCCAGGCCGCGCAGCGCGTGCCAGCCGATCGCCGAGAAGCCGCCAAAGGGGTCGCCGGGGTCGCTCTCGCGCTGCGTTTTCTGGCGCTCGAAGAGCTCGCTCTTGCGTGTCACCGGCAGACTCGCCAGTGCCGTGCGTGAGGTGATCGAGGCCGCGTCGACACCCGCTAGCACGGCCGCATAAGCCGGCAGCCGTTTTGCATGCGCCACCTGCAGCGGCAGCGCGGCCATCAACGCAGCTTCGCGCTCGCCAGGGTCGCGGGTTTCGAGCGCGTCGTAAAAGCCTGCCTGTGCCGTCATGGCCGGATCCCGATTTCAACTTGCAGTTTGTGGGTGAGCTTGGCCGCGACCAGCGCATGTGAGCGGCGCAGCAGCTGGCCCAAGTCGGCAGCGGCCAGCGCGTGGCCGGGTTTGACCTGGATCCATCTCGCCCGCGCCAGATAGGGTGCCGGGATCACGCCAGGCACGCCAGTAAGCTCGAGAAAGCGGTCGTCGTCGACCTTGAGCGAGCAACTTGCTGCCCTGCCATCGTGCAGCAGAAAGACGCAGAACATCTTGGCGCCGACGCTGTACACGAGGTCGGCGCCCCACTTGATATCTTTGGTGGCGCCGGGCAGCGATGCGGCCAGCGCGCGCAGTGTTTCAAAGCCGCCGGCGGGTGCCGGTGTCGGGCGTGCCGTGCTGGCCGGGCGAGCGGGCCGGACAGCGCGTTTGGCGCTCGGCATCAATCTTCCCGTTGCCAACGCGCGAGGCGTTTTTTCAGCTCGGCTTCGAGCTTGCGCAGGTCGGCGCTGGAGCGCAGCGTCGAGCGGTCCCATTCGGGGGTCGCGGCCAGGCGCCGGGCGAGCTGCGCGTTGATCGTCGCGGCGCCGGCCTGGGCATTCACTTCGAGCTCGACGACCGGTTTGCCGCGCAGCTCGAAGCGGTTGCCGCGTTCGTAGAGTTGCAGGCCGCGCAGCGTGCGCTTGAATTGCAGCAGCGCATCGTCGGCCTTGAAGGCCGGGGCAACAAAACCGAAGTCGTCGGACATAAGAAGAACCGCCTGCGGTGCGGGGCACGGGGCCGCGGTTTCAGGCCAGCCAGCGCTTGCGGCGCTTGTAGCTCTTGACGTCCTTGAAGCTCTTTCTGTCGCCGCCGCCCATGCCGAGATAAAACTCCTTCACGTCGTCGTTCTCGCGCAGCGCCTTGGCCTGGCCGTCGAGCACGACGCGGCCGTTTTCGAGGATGTAGCCATAGTCGGAGTAACGCAGCGCCATGTTCGTGTTCTGCTCGGCGAGCAAGAAGGTCACGCGCTCACGCTGGTTGAGGTCTTTGACGATCTCGAAGACCTCTTCGACGATCTGCGGCGCCAGGCCCATCGAAGGCTCGTCGAGCAGCACCATCTTCGGGTTGGCCATCAGCGCGCGGCCGATCGCACACATCTGCTGCTCACCACCCGAGGTGTAGGCCGCCTGCGACGTGCGGCGAATTTTCAGGCGCGGGAAGTAGGTGTAGACCTTGTCCAGCGTCGCTGCAATCGCGCTCTTGCCGTCCTTGCGGGTGTAGGCCCCGGTCATCAGGTTGTCTTCGATCGACAGGTGCGCAAAACAGTGACGCCCCTCCATGACCTGGATCACGCCGCGGTTGACCATCTCCGCGGTGCTGAGTTTTTCGATGCGTTCGCCACGCAGTTCGATCGAGCCCTTGGTGACTTCGCCCCGTTCACCGGCGAGCAGATTACTGACTGCGCGCAGCGTGGTTGTCTTGCCGGCGCCATTGCCGCCGAGCAAAGCCACAACGCCGCCTTCAGGCACCTGCAGCGAGACGCCCTTCAGCACCAGGATGACGTGGTTGTAGATGACCTCGATGCCGTTGACGTTAAGCAGGATGTTGGACATGGTCAGGGCCAGGTAAGGGCAGCGATGAGCGACCAGCAATGAGCAGCGAGCAGCGAGTAGCGACCCACTTGACTCATCAAAACGCCGTACCCGGCGCTTTGATGAGGGCTCCGCGAGGAGCCCACCCCTCCCGGAGGGGTTGGGGAGCGTTGCACCCTTCCCTCTTGGAGGGAGGGGAAGGGGAGGGAGTGAAAGCCACCGGCAGAGCCGGTGGGCTGTCAAACCCTCAGGTTTGACAGTCTTCCGGCGTACGGCGGGTGACCTTCTTTTCGGCAGCGTATTTGTCCGCGGCCGCCTTGATCATCGGCTTGATCACCGCTTGATCGGACTGGTACCAATCCGAGCTGAAGTTCCACTTCGCACCGTCCCAAGTGTGGATGCGGGACCAGACGTCGCCGCGGTGATCGGCGCAGCTGGTGCTGATCGGACGCAGCACGCCGGCAAAGCCCAAGGCGTCGAGCTTCTTCTGGTCGAGTGCGAGATTTTCGTAGCCCCAACGCGCCTGCTCGCCGGACATGACCTTGCCCTTGCCGTAGCGCTCCTGCGCACGGCGCACGCCTTCGATCGAGAGCATCGCCGCTTTGAGGCCGCGCATGTATAAGACTTGGCCGACCTCGTCTTTCGGGCCGGTGCCCTGGCCTTTGTCGTGCACCATCGCCAGCACATCCTTGACGACCTTGCTGTTGGGTTCGGCGCCATGCTGCAGCGTCAGGCCGCTGTAGCCCTTGGCGCCATCGCCCACGTCCTTGACATCGGGCTCGGCGGCGGCCCACCAGACGCCGAACATCTTGTCGCGCGGGTAGCCGGTGGCCACGGCTTCCTTGACGGCGGTCGAGTTCATCACCCCCCAGCCCCAGAGGAAGACGTAGTCCGGGCGGCTCTGGCGGATCTGTAACCAGGTCGCTTTTTGCTCGACGCCCGGGTGCGTCACCGGCAGCAGTTGCAGATCGTAGCTGTGCATCTTGCTGCGCTCGGTGAGCAGCGCGATGGGTTCCTTGCCAAACGGGCTGTCGTGGTACACGAGGGCGATCTTCTTGCCCTTGAGCTTGTCCCAGCCGCCTTCTTTCTTGGCCACATGCTGGAGCAGGATGTCAGCCGCGTCCCAGTAGGTGCCGGTGAGCGGAAAGTTCCACTTGAAGACGTTGCCGTCGGTGCTTTCACTGCGGCCGTAACCGGCGGTGATGATGGGGATCTTGTCGGCCGGCGCTTTTTCGGTGATCGCAAACGTGATGCCGGTGGACAGCGGGTGGAATACCGTCGCGCCGCCGTTTTTGCCTTTCAGGCGCTCGTAACACTCGACGCCGCGGTCGGTGGCGTAGCCGGTTTCGCATTCTTCGTACGACACCTTGACGCCGTTGATGCCGCCGCGGGCATTGGTCAGCTTCAGGTAGTCGGCATATCCGTTGGCGAAGGGCACGCCGTTGGGCGCGTACGCACCGGTGCGGTAGACCAGCGAGGGGAAAAACTGCTCCTTCGCCTGCGCGAACGCGCTGCCGGCCACGCTTGCGAGGCCGGCGAAGCCAGCTGCAAGCAGGGCGGCGGTGCCCAGGAATTTCACTTTCATGTCAGCCTCCAGAGGTGGGGAAATATGCACTCGTCAGTGCGGTGGGAAACTTGTCCGTGATGCTTCAACGCGGCTCAATGCGGGAACGGCCACAGCCGCAGCTTTTCTTTTGCGGTCGACCACAGCCGGGCGATGCCATGCGGCTCGACGATCAGGAAAAATACGATCAGCGCGCCGAAGATCATGAACTCGGTATGCGCGATTGCCGCGGTGCTGATCGTCACGCCGACAAGCGCGCCGAGTGCCGGCAGTGCCTGGTTCAGAAACACGGGCAGGATGACGATGAAGGCGGCACCAAAGAAGCTGCCCATGATCGAACCGAGGCCGCCGATGATGATCATGAACAGCAACTGGAAAGAGCGGTCGATCGAAAACGCCGCCGGCTCCCAGGCGCCCAGGTGCACGAAGCCCCACAGCGCGCCGGCCACGCCAACGATGAAGGAAGAGACCGCAAACGCCGTGAGCTTGGCGTAGACCGGCCGGATGCCGATCACCGCCGCGGCCACGTCCATGTCTCGGATAGCCATCCACTCGCGGCCGATGTGGCTGCGCACCAGGTTCTTGGCGAGCAGCGCAAAGACGATCAGGATGCCCAGGCAGAGCAGGTACTTTTCGACCGGGGTGTTGATCGAGATGCCGAAGATGCTCAGGTTCGACACCGACACCGAACCCGATGACGAATCGTTGGTGATCCACTTCACCCGCAGCGCCGCCCAGTCGACAAAAAACTGCGCCGCCAGCGTGGCCACCGCCAGGTACAGGCCCTTGATGCGCAGCGACGGGATGCCAAACATGACCCCGATGACGGTGGCACAGACGCCGCCGAGCAGGATCGCCACGATCATCGGCATGCCTTCGATGCGCACGAAGAGGTTGTAGGCGGCGTACGCGCCCACCGACATGAAGGCCCCGGTGCCCAGCGAGATCTGACCGCAGTAGCCGACGAGGATATTCAACCCGAGTGCGGCCAGCGCCAGGATCACAAAAGGGATCAGGATCGCGCGGAACATGTACTCGTCGGCGAGCATCGGCACGCCGACGACGGCAAAGACCAGCAGCAGCAGGATCGCGACCCGATCCTGCGCGATCGGGAAGATCTGGCCATCGCTGCTGTAGCTGTTCTTGAACTGGCCGTTTTCGCGATAGAGCATCTGTTTCCCCGGTGCTCAAACGCGGTCGATGATTTTTTCCCCGAACAGCCCTTGCGGCCGCACGAGAAGGACAAACAGCACCAGCACGTAACCGAACCAGATCTCGATGCCGCCGCCGAAGCTTGGGCCGATGTAGACCTCGCTCAACTTCTCGCCGACACCGATGATCAGGCCGCCGATGATCGCGCCGGGCACGCTGGTCAGCCCGCCCAGGATGACCACCGGCAGCGCCTTGAGCGCGACCAGCGACAGCGAAAACTGCACCCCGAGCTTGCTGCCCCAGATGATGCCGGCGACAAGAGCGACAAACCCGGCCACCGACCAGACGATGACCCAGATCCGGTTCAGCGGGATGCCGATCGACTGCGCTGCCTGGTGGTCGTCGGCCACCGCGCGCAAGGCGCGGCCGGTGCTCGTCTTCTGGAAAAACAGGCTCAGCACCGCCACCAGCGCCGCCGCGATCACTGCCGCGTAGAGGTCTTCCTTGTTGATCAGGATGCCACCCCGGAAGGTGCTCTCGAACAGGAAGATCGGATCCTTCGGCAAGCCGACATCGATCTTGTAGATGGCGCTGCCAAACAGGGTCTGGCCGAAGCCGTCGAGAAAATACGTGATGCCCAGCGTGGCCATCAACAAGGTGATGCCTTCCTGGTTGACGAGCTTGCCGAGCACCAGGCGCTCGATGAGCCAGGCCATCGCGATCATCACCAACATCGCGCCGGCAAAGGCCAGCACGTTGGCGATGATCTTGTTATCGAAGCCGAGCAATTGCGGGATCCATTCCGCAAAACGCGCCATCGCCAGCGCCGCGAACAGCACCATCGCGCCCTGCGCAAAATTGAACACACCGCTGGCCTTGAAGATCAGCACGAAGCCCAAGGCGACCAGCGAATACAACATGCCGGTCATCAGGCCGCCGAAGAGGGTTTCCAGGAACGGTCCCATTTTTCTCGCTCCGGTCTCAGTGGCTGGTGCCGAGGTAGGCCGAGATCACGTCAGGGTTGGCGCGCACCTCGCCGGGCGTGCCGTCGCCGATCTTCTTGCCGTAGTCGAGCACGACGACGCGGTCGCTGATGTCCATGACTACGCTCATGTCGTGTTCGATCAACACGACGGTGGTGCCGTATTCGTCGTTGACGTCGAGGATGAAACGGCTCATGTCCTGCTTTTCTTCGACGTTCATGCCGGCCATCGGCTCGTCGAGCAGCAGCACCTTGGGCTCCATCGCCAGCGCACGGCCCAGGTCCACGCGCTTTTGCAGGCCGTAGGGCAGGCGCCCCACCGGCGTCTTGCGGAAGGCCTGGATCTCGAGGAAATCGATGATGTGCTCGACAAAGGCCCGGTGCTCGTCTTCCTCGCGCTGGGCCGCGCCGATGCGCAGGGCCTGCTGGAAGATGTTGGACTTCATCTTCAGGTTGCGCCCGGTCATGATGTTGTCGATGACATTCATGCCCTTGAACAGCGCCAGGTTCTGGAAGGTGCGCGCCACGCCCATCTCGGCCACCTGGCGGCGGCTCAGGTGGCTGAAGGTCTGGCCGCGGAAGCTGATGCTGCCCTGCTGCGGCACATAAACGCCGTTGATGCAGTTGAGCATGCTGCTCTTGCCGGCACCGTTGGGGCCGATGATGGCGCGGATCTCATGCTCGCGCACGTCGAAGCTGATGTCGGTCAACGCCTTGACGCCACCGAAGGCCAGGCTGATGTTCTTGACGTCGAGGATGACGTCGCCGCTCTTGCGTTCACGCAGGTCGCCGCTCATGTCAGTACCGCCCGGCCGTTCCGAAGGTGCTGAGCGCCCCCTTGGGGGGCAACGAAAAAAGTGAGCGTGGGGGTTTCATGTCAGGCCGCCTTCTTCATCGCGGGGAAAGTCTTCACATCGATCATCTTCAAGGTGGCCGAGACCGAGCCGCTGCGCCCGTCCTCGAACTTCACCGCGGTCTCGATGAACTGCTCGGTCTTGCCGCCGTACAGCGCATCCACCAGCACCTGGTACTTGTCGAAGATGGCCCCGCGCTTGACCTTGCGGGTGCGCGTCATCTCGCCGTCGTCGGCATCCAGCTCCTTGTGCAGCACCAGGAAGCGGGTGACCTGGCTGCCGGCCAGCAAGGTGTCCTCGCTCAAGTCGGCATTGACTTTCTCGACGCATTCGCGGATCAGCTCGTAGACCTCGGGCTTCTGCGCGATGTCGGCATAGCCGGCATAGCCCAGGTTGCGCTTCTCGGCCCAGTTGCCCACCGCCTCCAGGTCGATGTTGATGAAGGCGCAGACCCGGTCGCGCTGGTCGCCAAAGGCCACCGCCTCTTTGACGTACGGGAAGAACTTCAACTTGTTCTCCACATACTTGGGCGCGAACATCGCGCCGTCATTGGGCCCGCCAACCAGGCGGCCCACGTCCTTGTAGCGGTCGATGATCTTCAGGTGGCCATGGCTGTCGATGAAGCCGGCGTCCCCGGTGTGGTACCAGCCCTCGGCGGTCAACACCTCGGCGGTGGCGGCCGGGTTCTTGTAGTACTCCTTGAGCAGGCCCGGGCTCTTGACCAGGATCTCGCCGGTGTCGGCCAGCTTGATCTCGACGCCGGCGATGGGAACGCCCACGGTGTCGGCTCGGGCCTCATGGTCGGGCTGCAGGCAGACGAAGACAGCCGTCTCGGTGCTGCCGTAGAGCTGCTTCAAGTTGATGCCGATCGAGCGGTAGAAGCTGAACAGGTCGGGGCCGATGGCCTCGCCGGCGGTGTAGGCCACCCGCACCCGGCTCAGACCCAGGCTGTTGCGCAGCGGCCCGTAGATGGCCCAGTC
>JAYUSP010000054.1:0-2792 GCA_043755615.1 Betaproteobacteria bacterium | reverse complement strand
CTTGGTCTGACGACGCCTTCTGGGACGAGTTGCGCCTGCGCCTGGACCCGGCGGCAGCGCAGGCGTTGGTCACCGGCCCTTCGATCGAAAAGAGCATCGCGCCGCTGCGCAGTTTTGTCGCCGAACCGATGCGCTTCGGCCACCTGTTCCTGGCCGGCGATGCCGCGCATATCGTGCCGCCGACAGGCGCCAAGGGCTTGAACCTGGCAGCGTCGGACGTCGGGTTTTTGTCCGGTGCGTTGATCGATTTCTATCGCGGCCAGCGCGCTTCGATCGAAACCTACTCCGAACGCTGCCTGCGCCGCATCTGGCGCGCCGAGCGCTTCTCATGGTGGTTCACATCACTGCTCCATCGCTTTCCCGACACCGGCGAATTCGAGCGCAAGATGCAACTGGCCGAGCTGGACTACCTTGTGCATTCGGTCGCCGCGTCGACTGCGGTGGCCGAAAACTACGTCGGCCTGCCGATGGGGCTGTAGCCGGTGCGACGGCTGATCGCGGCGTGCGTTCGAACAAGCATTCCAGTGATGCCTGGCCCGATGGCGCCGCTGGTCTAATCCGGCCATGTCGAGCCTATCTGCTGCGCCCAAAACCCGCATCGCCATCGCCGGCCTGGGTTATATCGGCAGGGCACACATGGACGTGCTGCAGCGCAGCCCGAGCTGCACCCTGACTGCGCTGGTCGACCCCGCGCCCTTCGCAGCCGCGCATGCGCAGGCGGCCGGCGTGCCGCTGTTCAAGTCGCTGGCCGAATTGTTCGCCGCCGGCAAACCCGAAGGCGTGATCCTCGCCACCCCTAACGCGCTGCATCTGCCGCAGGCGCTGGAGTGCATCGCCGCCGGGGTGCCGATGCTCCTTGAAAAGCCGATCACGCCGACAGTCGCTGAAGGCGAGCAACTGCAAGCCGCGGCCGACGCCGTCGGCGCGCGCATCTTGATTGGCCACCACCGCGCGCACAGCCCGATCATGGCCAAGGCGCGCGAAGTCGTGGCCTCGGGCGTGCTCGGGCGGCTGGTGGCGGTGATGGGCAGCGCGACATTTTTCAAGCCCGATATCTACTTCGAAGAAGGGCCCTGGCGCCGCGAAGTCGGCGCCGGCCCGATCCTGCTGAACATGATCCACGAAGTGCACAACCTGCGCATGTTGTGCGGCGAGATCGTCGCGGTGCAGGCCTTCGCATCCAACGCGGTGCGTGGTTTTGCAGTCGAGGATACGGTCGCGATCAGCCTGCGTTTTGCCAACGGCGCACTCGGCAGCTTCATGCTCAGCGATACCGCCGCCTGCGCGCGCAACTGGGAGCAGACATCGCAGGAGAACCCGGCCTACCCGAGCTACGACGACGAAGACTGCTATGTCATCACCGGCACCAGCGGCAGCTTGGGCGTACCGACGATGCGGCTGAAGACGTATCCTGCCGCACGCCGGGCCCATTCGTGGTGGAAGCCGTTCGAGATCAGCACTGCACAGGTGCAGCGCGACGACCCGTTGAGGATCCAGCTCGAACATTTTGGCGCGGTGGTGCGCGGCCAGGCCGAGCCGCTGGTCAGCGTGCGCGACGGCCTGGCCAACCTGCGTGTCACCGAGGCCATCGTCGCCGCGGCTCGTGCCGGCAGCAGCCTCGAGCTGCCGGCCATTTGATCCGTTTGACGTGATTGACCAATCTGACCCGTTGCTTGAAGCCCGCCCAATTTTGCTCAGAGAAAGCCCGCGATGAAAAAAGTCCTCATGCTGCACGGCATCAACCACAACATGTTCGGCAAGCGCGACCCGGCGCAGTACGGCACCGTCACATTGGCAGAGATCGACGCCCAACTCGCCGCGCTGGGCCGCGAACTCGGCGCTGACGTGACGAGCTTCCAGACCAACAGCGAAGGTGCGATGTGCGAGCGCATTCATCAGGCGTATGCCGATGGTGCCGATGCGGTGCTCATCAATGCCGGCGCGTGGACACATTACAGCTACGGCATCCGCGACGCGCTGGCGATACTGACCTGCCCGATCGTCGAGCTGCACATGTCGAACATCCACGCCCGCGAGCCGTTTCGCCATGTCTCGGTCTTCGCCGAAATCGTGCGCGGCCAGATCTGCGGCTTTGGTGTCGACAGCTATCTGCTGGGCTTGCGCGCTGCGGTTTCTGCTGCCGCGGCTGGCGCAAAATAACAACCCAGACAAGTTCCGACTTGCGTCGACTTGCGCGATGGCTGTCGAGACCGTTGCCGAGAGCCTCACGGTAGTCAGCGCGCTGCCGAGGTGTGGGACAAGCGAGGGCGAGGTTGCCGCACGATGGGCGGAACCCGGGTTTACACGACTAGTTGACGCACTGTGCATGCGATCCCATTGGCGGCGCGACTGCTTCTGCCAGAACAGCTACAAGAAGCTTCGCCAGCGGTCGGATGAATTGAAAACCGTCTTCGACTGATTCACTAACCACAGGAGCGAGTAGACATGGCACAGATGATGAGAATGGTGGTGACAGCCTCCGTTGGCTTGGCGCTATCGGGCAGCTTGTTCGCAGCGGCACCGACCGTTTCGACGCAAGACTTTGTCGACAAGCTCGATTCACCCTGGGACATGGCGTTCATGAAGGACGGGACCATGTTCTTCACCGAGAAGTGCAAGGGGCTTTCCGTTCGAACTGCCGCCGGCGCCATCAACAAGCTGCACGGCGTCGGCACCACCACCGGCTATTCATCGGCGAGCGCCGACCTGTTCTGCGACGGGCAGGCCGGCATGATGGGCGTGGCGATCGATCCGCAGTTCGCCAGCAATCGCTTCATCTATGCGTACTCCAG
>JAYUSP010000053.1:0-8296 GCA_043755615.1 Betaproteobacteria bacterium | reverse complement strand
TGTCCTCGCCCGATTCGATCTGGCGCCCGTACGCACCGGCTTCCTTGCCGGCCCTGACGACCGCGGCCTGCAGGTCGGGTGGCAGCTTGGCGAAGGTCTTGCCCGAAAAGCAGATCGGCCGGATCGTGATGGCGTGCTCGGTCATCGCCAGGTGCGGCGCGACCTCGAAGAATTTCATCGTCTCGACGCCCGCCGCCTCGTTCTCGCCGGCCGAGATGACGTTGTTCTGGATCGCGTTGTAGACCTCGTTGTAGGCGATCACCGTCGGGCTCATGCCCGCCGCGCTGAAGGTGCGGCTCCAGATCGGCGCACCTTGCACGCGTACTTTGAGGCCCTTCATCTCGGCCAGGTTGCGCACCGGCTTGTTGACGAAGATATTGCGCGTGCCGCCACCGGCATAACCGATCAGCATGACCTCGGCATTCTTGGCGACTTCGTCGGCGATCGGCTTGAGCAGGTCCGCGTCGAGCACCTTGTTCCAGTGGCCCAAGTCGCGGAACAGGAAGGGGGCGTCGATGAAGGGCGCGGCCTTCGAGAAGGTCGACATGTGGGCCGGCGAGACGATGCCGTAGTCGACCGCCTTGCCCTGCGCCATGTACTCGAAATACTGTTTCTCCAGGCCCAGCTCGCTGTTGCGGTGGAGGACAAAGTTGATCGGCTTGCCGTAGTACTGCTTGACCAGTTCCTCGAACTTCAGCAGCGCCCGGTTGAAGGCGTGGTCGTCGTTGAACTGCACCGCGCCGTGCAGCGTGATCGCCTGGGCCTGTGCCGCCGTGTGAATACCCCCGATGAAGGGCGCCGAGATCGTGGCTGCCGCCGCGGCCGAGCTGATAAACGTTCTGCGCTTCATCATGTCGAATCTCCAGGTTGGATGGTGGAGGCTACGTCGCTGCGTGGGCTTACGCATTGGGGCTGGCCCCATGTCGGACGCACCACGAACGCCAGCACCGAACCCCGCTGCTCAGCCCGTGGTTTCCAGCGCCCGCTCGACGCGCCGCCGCGCGACCTTGGTCTTGGGAACCGTGAAGTCGAACCAGCTGCGCACGTCTTCTTCGAGGCCGACGCCGTGCATGTAGTTGTAGATCGCCTTCTTCAACGCGACCCCGAGCCGCTGGTGGTCGACGCCGGTCGGGTCGTGGAAGCCGACATCGTTCTTGGCAAACGTCACCTGCGGCAGCGGCAGCAGCGTGACGCCATAGGCCTGCGGGTCGCGTCCGACCGGCGAATGCACGGTGCAGGTGAAGCGGTGGAAAAACCCCGACTGGATGCAGCCGGCGGCAAAGAGCTGGCGCACCAGTTCGAGCGCGTCGACGGTGTCCTGCACGGTCTGTGTCGGAAAGCCGTACATCAGGTAGGCGTGGACAAGGATGCCGGCGTCCGCGAAGCCGCGCGTGACCCGTGCGACCTGGTCCACCGAGACGCCTTTTTTCATCAACGCGAGCAGGCGGTCGGACGCGACTTCGAGGCCGCCGGAGATCGCGATGCAGCCGCTGTCGGCAAGCTGTTGGCAGAGCTGCGGCGTGAACGATTTTTCGAAGCGGATATTGCCCCACCAGCTCACGCGGAGTTTGCGGCGTTGCAACTCTGCCGCCAGCGCTTTCAACGATTTTGGCGGCGCGGCTTCGTCGACAAAGTGAAACCCCGTCTGGCCCGTTTCGGCGACGATGGCCTCGATGCGGTCGACGAGGGTCTCGGCGGTGGCGGCTTCGTAACGCGAGATGTAGTCCAGGCTGACATCACAGAAGCTGCACTTCTTCCAGTAACAACCCTGCGCGACGGTGACCTTGTTCCAGCGCCCGTCGGACCAGAGCCGGTGCATCGGGTTGAGCATGTCCAGCAGCGACAGGTAGTCGGCCAGCGGCAGGCCGTCCCACGTTGGCGTGCCGACATCGGCAAAAGGCACCTCGGGTTCGCCACCGAAATTGACATAGCAGACTTCCGCGCCGCCGCGCGGTCGCAGATAAGTGCGCACCAGCCGGCTCGCCGAGCGCTGGCCGTTGAGGTGATCGATCAGCGCCAGCAGCGGCCGCTCGCCGGCATCGAGCGTGACATAGTCGAAGTGGTCGAAGACCCGTGCATCGCTCAGCTCGCGCAGCTCGGTATTGACAAAACCGCCGCCGAGCGCAGTGACGATCTGCGGATACCGTGCCTTGATCGTCTGCGCGATGCGAAAGGCCGCGTACACCGCGCCGGGGAAGGGCGCCGAGACCAGCACCAGGGTCGGCTGCTGCTGCTCGATGATTTGCAGGGTCAGGCGTTCCAGGGTCTGATCGACCAGGTTCAGCGGCGCGGCCAGCGCTGCTGCCAGCGCGTCAAAAGTCGGCTGGCTGGCGGCGAGTGATTCGCCATAACGCACAAACTCGAAGCGCGGGTCGGCAGCGTCGCGCAGCACGTCGGCGATATCGTTGAGGTACAGCGTCGCCAGATGTCGTGCGCGGTCTTGGCTGCCGAGGGCACCAAAGGCCCAGGCCATCGGGTCGGCACCGTCTTCGCCGACATAAACATCGAGCGATCGAAAGCGTTCGCCTTCGGGCAGGAAGTTGCGCGTGCAGATGCGGTGCGCCAGCGTCGTGTCGCGGCCTTGCAGAAAACGGATCGTTGGTGCGATCGTCGCGCGGTAGTCGTCAAAGCGATTTACAAAGGCCTGCACAAGCGGCGTGCGTTCGGGCCCACCGGTCTCAAGCGCGGCGGCATGCAACGCATCCAGCCCGGCCGGCGACAGCAGCTCCAGGATCAACGCCAGCGCCAGGTCGACCTGCTCGGCCTGCACGCCGCGCGAGCGCAGAAAGCCGGTCAGATAGGCGGTCGACGGGTAGGGCGTATTCAGCTGCGTCATTGGCGGGATGACGCTGAGCACGCGCATGGTGGGTCTTGTCGCCGCAGGGGCGGTCGGCGCGGTGGTCAAGGCGTTGCAGCGCTGGCCACGTCGCTGGTGGCGACCCCGGCGACCCCGGCGCCACCGAGAAACAGACGTTCGATATTCGGGTCGGCAAGCAATTCGTCAGCGCGTTTGTGGAGCACCAGCCGGCCCGATTCGAGCGCGATCGCTTCGTCGGCCATCTTCAGCGCGCTCTTCACGTTCTGCTCGACCATCAGGATCGTCGTGCCTTCGCAAGCGAGGCGGCGCAGCAGCTTGAAAACGTCCTGCACGACGAGCGGGCTCAAGCCGATCGATGGCTCGTCGATAAGCAGAACCTTGGGCCGCAGCAGCAGAGCGCGGCCGACTTCGAGCTGCTTCTGTTCGCCACCCGACAGCGTCGACGCCGCGTTGTGGATGCGTTCCTTGACCCGCGGGAACAGCGCCAGCACTTCGGGGATGCGCTCGTGCGTGACCTTCGGTCCGAGCGTGATGCCACCGAGCTCGAGGTTTTCCCACACAGTCAACTGGCCGAAGAGGTTGCGACCCTGCGGCACGAACGCAATCCCGCGCTGCGTGAGCAGATCTTTTGACGACATGCCGGCGATGTCTTCACCGTTCAGACGCACCCGACCCTGCTGCACCTTGAGCATGCCGAACAAGGTCTTCAGCACGGTGCTCTTGCCCGCGCCGTTGGGGCCGAGCAGCAGCGTGATCTTGGCCGGCGCGATCTTCAAACTCAGGTTGTTCAGGATCATGAACTCGCCATAACCGGCGA
This sequence comes from Betaproteobacteria bacterium, assembly GCA_043755615.1. Lineage (GTDB taxonomy): Bacteria > Pseudomonadota > Gammaproteobacteria > Burkholderiales > Burkholderiaceae_C > Rubrivivax. The sequence continues at coordinate 4,661 of JAYUSP010000053.1, read as the reverse complement.
CGACATCGTCGAACTCGATCGCCGGGGTGGTGGATGCCGGTGCCGCTGCGGTCACTTCAATTCCCGAGGTAGGCGTCGAGCACCTGCCGGTTGGCGCGGATCTCGGCCGGTGTGCCGACGGCCAGCACGCGGCCTTCGACCATGACCATGATGCGGTGGCATAGGTCCATCACGAAGTCCATATTGTGTTCGATGACGATGAAACTGCTTGCCTTGCCACCCGGCTCCGGGCGCTGGTTCAGCGCCTTGAGCAAGCTGCTGATGCCGCCGACCAGGCTCGGGTTGACACCGGCGCAGGGTTCGTCGAGCAGCACCAGGTCGGGCTGGCTCATGAAGGCCATCGCGATGTCGACCAGTTTCTGCTGGCCGTAGCTCAATTCGCCAGCTTTCTTGTCGGCGACATGGCCGATGCGAAATTGCGCCATCAGCGCGTCGGCCTGCGCGCCCAGGCCGGAGTCGCCGGGTGCAAACATGCGGCGCCACATCGAGCCGTGGTGCTCCTGCGCAGCGACGAGCAGGTTGTCGCGCACGGTCATCTTGCCAAACACCTGCAGGGTCTGGAAGGTGCGGCCGACGCCACGCTGGTTGAGCTGCGCCGGGTTCAGCCCGGTGATATCGCGACCCTTGAGCTCGATGCGCCCGGCGTCGGGCCGGATCTGGCCGAGCACGCTGTTGAACATCGTCGTCTTGCCGGAGCCGTTGGGGCCGATGACGCCGAAGATCTCGCCCGGCAGGACGTCGAAGCTCACGCCATCCACCGCCTGGATCGCGCCATAGGCTTTTTTCAGGCCGCGCACGGACAGCAGCGGTGTTGAGGCCGCAGCCACGGCTGCACTTACTGACGTACCCACGGACGCACCCACGGACGCAGCCACGGACGCAGCCACGACCGCACTTTCGGACGCACTCACCGCGGCCCCAGCACGTTGGCCGCCGCGGCGCGCGCCGCCGACGCTTCACGCGCCTGACGTTTGGCACGCAGCCGCTCAGGGATACCCAGCAGGCCGTCGGGCAGCCAGCGCATCAGCAGGACGACGAAGATGCCGAAGCAGAACAGATACCAGTCCTGCAGGCCACGCAGCCACTCCGGCAACAGCACCCCCACCGCGGCGCCGAGCAGCGGGCCAAAGAAGCTGCCCGCGCCACCGACCACGACCATCAGGTACATCATGATCGACTCGCCGACCGTGAAACTCGCCGGGTCGATGAACTGCACCAGCGACGCATACAGCGCGCCGGCGACGCCGGCGTAGACCGCGCCGATCGCAAACGACAGCAGGGTGTAGGCCTGGATGTTGACGCCCAGGCTTTCAGCGCGGATCGGGTTGTCGCGCAGCGCGGTGAAGGCCTTGCCCCAGGGCGAATGCAGCAGCTTCCACAACAGCAAGCCGAGCAGGGCAGTGACCCCGAGCACGAAGTAGTAGTAGGCCAGGTTGCCGTCCAGGCTGATCCCCAGCAAGCCGGGCCGCGGGATGTCGTTGATGCCGAAAGTGCCGCCGGTCAGCCACTCTTCGTTGCGCATCACCAGCCACAGCGCGGTGTTGAAGCCCAGCGTCGCAAAAGCGAGGTAGATCGTCTGCACGCGCAGCGCCGGGAAACCCAGGCCGAGGCCGATCACGAAGCAGCCGATCATTGCCAGCGGCAGGCCGAGCCAGAAGCTGAAACCCGCCTTGAGCAGGATCGCTGCGGTGTAGGCACCGATGCCAAAGAAGGCCGCATGGCCCAGGCTTTTTTGGCCGGCGTAGCCGATCGTCAGGTTCAGGCCCATCGTCGCGATCACGAACACCAGCCACTTGCTGAACAGGTAAACACCGTAGTTCTTGAGCAGCGGCGGCACAAAGAGCAACACGCCCAGCACCGCCAAGCCGATCAACACGGGTACGCGCTGCTTCATACCTTGCGCTCGACCTTCTTGCCCAGCAGGCCCTGCGGTTTGAACAGGATCACGGCCATAAAGATCACCAGGGCCACGGCGTCCTTGTAGGCCGGCGAGATATAGGCCGCGGCGAGGTTTTCGCAGACCCCGACGATGACGCCGCCAAGCAACGCGCCGCGGCTGTTGTTGAAGCCGCCGATGATGGCGGCAAAAAACGCCTTGGTGCCCAGCGACTCGCCCATGTCGAACTTGGCCAGGTAGGTCGGTGTCACCAGCAGCGCCGCGGCGCAGGCCAGCACCGCATTGATCGCGAAGGTGTAGAAGATCATGCGCGGCACGTCGATGCCGAGCACGGTGGCGCTTTCGGTGTTTTGCGCCACCGCCTGCATCGCGCGGCCGGTGATCGTCCTGGCCAAAAAGGCCTGGGTGCCGAGCACCAGCGCCAACGCCAACGCCAGCGTGCCGAGATCGGCCAGCGTGATCATCACGCCGGCGATATTGAACAGCTTGTCGGCAAACAGCGCCGGAAAGGGGTGCGCCTCGGCCGAGTAACCCGCCCGCACGCCGTTGCGCGCGGCGATGGCCAAGCCGATCGTGGCGACGACGATCGGCATCAGGCCGAACTTCAGCAGCGGGTCGGCGATGCCTCGCTTGAAGGCCCAGCCGAGCACGCCGACAGCGACGATGCAGGTGAAGACAAAAGCCACCGGTAGCGGCGCGCCGAGGTAACCGAAGGCCAGCATCACGAATGCCGGCAGCATCACAAATTCGCCCTGCGCAAAATTGATCGTGCCCGAGGCCTGCCAGAGCAGCGTGAACCCGAGCGCTGCCAGTGCGTAGATGCTGCCGGTGGCGACGCCCGAAAAAACGAGCTGGACGAAGTCCGTCACGCGGCAGCCGCCGGCGGCTCTATTTTTTGCTCAGCGGCGGCAGGATCTCTTTGACTTCCTGCTTGCCGCCCTTGACCTCGACGAGGAAACTTTCGCGGTCGACATCGCCCTTGTCGTCGATCGAAACGTCCATCAGCACGCCGGGTTCCTTGGCCGCCTTGACGGTCAAGCCGTGCAATGCGGCGACCACCGCCTTGCGGTCGACCTTGCCGGCTTTTTCGATCGCCGCCTTCATCAGGTAGACGCCGGTGTAACCCTTGATGCCGTTGTGGTCGGAGATGTAGTTGTAGGACTGGTAGAACTTGGCCTTGAACTTGAGCATCAGCGGGTTCGGCGCGTCGACGGTCAGTCCGACATGGGCGACGGCGCCGTTGGCGGCTTCACCGGCCAACTCGATGACCTTCTGGCCGGTGAGCGTGGTCTCGCCGACGATCGGTTTGTTGTAGCCCTGTTTGCGCAACTCGCGCAGCGCGCGCGCCGATTCTTCTTCGTTGGTGTAGACAAACAGCACGTCGGCATTGCTCTGCTTGGCCTTGAGCACCGGCGCCGAAAAGTCGATCTGGCCGCTGTCGGTAGAGATATCGGCGACGACCTTGGCGCCGGCATCCGCCAGCGCCTTGGTGATCGCGTCGCGCCCACCCTTGCCGAAGTCGTTGTTGACGTAGATCACGGCCACGTTCTTGGCTTTGAGGCCGTTGGTGATGTAGCGCGCGACCTTGGGCATCGCGGTGTCTTGCGTGAAGCTGGTGCGGAAGATGTACGGGTTGCCTTGTTTGGTGATCGCCGCGGCTTCGCCGCCAGTGAAATTGGGCACCTCAGCGCGCCGGGTCTCGGCCATGCTGACCATGATCGAGCCAGAAAAAACCGGGCCAAAAACCGCAAACGCACCGTCGTCGATGGCCTTGGTGGCCAGGCCTTTGGCGACGCCGGGGTTGGTCTGCGTATCGGCGATCGAATGTTCGATCTTCTTGCCCAGGATGCCGCCGGCGGCATTGATTTCCTTGACCGCCAGCTCGACGCCGTTCTTGAAATTCGTGCCGGCGCTGGCGCCCGCGCCGGAGAGCTCGTAGATGCCGGAGATCTTGATCGGCTGGGCCAGCGCGCTGGCGCAGCCCAGAGTGGCCAGTGCGGCCAGGGCCGCGACGAGGGTAGGGCGGGCAGTAGCTTGTGGGGTCATGCGGGTTCCAAATCGATGGGCGGATGATGGTCGGTGAATGTCGCACGGCCAAGCCGATGCCCGGGCCGGTACAAACGCGGGCAGGATCGACCGGGCCCACGATTCTGGAGACGGGCAGCCGCACATCGGTCCCGTTACCCACTCGAATCACCGCATTGCTGCCATGCCGGTTGCGGGGGCCGCGGCGCGCCCGCGGTGCGGCTTGGGGCCGGCTCTCAGGTGCGCGGTGCGCCCTGGGTGGCCTGGATCGCCGGGGCCTTGGTCACCCGCACCTTGCCGGCGGTGGTGACGATGACGACCGCGTCGCCGGCTGCCAGCACTTCGCCGGCCTTGGCCTGCACGATCGCGCGGCGCTCGCCGTTTTTGAGCTGCACCAGGATCTCGACCGCGTCTTCGCGGGTGCCCATGCGCTCGACTGCATTGCCGACGACACCGCCCACGATGGCGCCAACGACGCCGATGGCGACACTTTCGCGACGGCCGCCGACCGATGCGCCGGCGATGCCGCCGACGACACCGCCAGCCGTCGCGCCAATGCCACTTTGGTTGCCTTCAACCACCACCGGGCGCAGCGACAGCACGACGCCGTCGAGCACGGTGGCCATGCGGTTGGCGTCGTTCTTGCTGATCACGTCAGGGCTGGTGGTGGTACAGCCGGCGAGCAGGCCGATGAGGGCGATCGAGGCAAGGATGCGCTTCATGAAATTCTCCAGATATC
>JAYUSP010000052.1:0-2804 GCA_043755615.1 Betaproteobacteria bacterium | reverse complement strand
CCAGCTTGCGCGCGCTGGTTCCGCTGCGCACACATTCGTGAAGACTGCCCCATGCGGCCCAGGAGCTGGTGCCGCAAAGCTCGGCCCAGGCCGCCATGGAGCCTGGCGAGTTGGCGCCGAGCAAGCGGCCGGTTTCTGTTAACTCGAAGCGGCTATCTTCGCGTTCCGAAAGGATGCTGATGCTGGTCAGCGCACGCAGCAGCCGAAGCAGTGACGGCGGGTGGCACGACGCCTGTGATGCAAGCGTTTCGACCGTCTGGGCGCCGTCCATTAGCAGGTCCGGCAAACGCAATTGGACGGTTGCTGCAATGGCCTGCGTCGTCCAGTTTGCGTCGATCAAGGCTCGCAGACGCTGACGCGGGTTGTCGCGCTTGACAATGTCGGTCAGGGCGGTGTGATGCACCACCCGCGGCTGTGCGTTACTCAAGGCGAATACCCGCGTCGCGAATGACCTTTCCCCACTTCGCGTGGTCGGCACGAATGGCCTGGGCGAACGACTCGGGTGAGTCGGTGCGAGGGTACGAGCCGATCAGCTCGAGCCATTCGCCCGCCTTCGGGGTCGCCATCAGGTCGCGGACCTCGCGATAGATTCGATCGACGACGGGCTTGGGCGTACCGGCAGGCACGGCAAGTCCAGTCCAGGCAACGAGCTCCAGTTCCGGTGAGCCCGCTTCGGCTGTTGTGGGGACCTCGGGCAGGGTCTTGAGCCGCGTGGCACCGGTGACCGCCAACGCGCGCAGGCGGCCAGACGCCACATGTTGGACAAGCACGCTCGGACTCTCGGCCATGAAGGTGATCTGGCCAGCCAGCAACGCGGACACGGCTTGCGCGCCTCCTTTGTAGGGCACATGGACGACGTCGAGCGTTGCCGATCGCTTGAACAGCTCGCCGGCCAGATGCCCCGGCGTGCCGATACCGCCAGAGCCGAAGTTCAGTTGCCCCGGCTGCGACTTCACCAAGCTGATCAGTTCGGCAAGGCTGCCTGCCTTGACCGATGGATGGACCACCAGCAACTGGGGGCCTCCCGAGACCCGCGTGATCGGGATGAAGTCGACCAGCGGGTCGTACCCAAGGCGGCCGTAAAGATGCGGATTGATCGCCATCGTGCCCAGGTGGATGAGGGTCATCGTGTAGCCATCGGCCGGACTTCTTGCGCCCGCCTGGGTACCGATCGAACCGCCGGAGCCGGGGCGGTTGTCGACGATGACGCTCTGGCCGAGGACTGGCGTCAACCGTTCGGCCAACCAGCGCGCCCGAATGTCCAGCACCCCACCCGCGTCCCCCGGGGTGATGATCGTGAGCGGCCGTGAAGGCCACGCCGGCTCGGCGGCGAAACCCAGTGTCGGCAGCACGAGTGCGATGCCCAGGACGAGCCGTGATAAGGACCTCGACATTTGCGTGCTCCTGGTGCAATGGGGGTGTTCAGACTCTAGGTGACGGGGCGTCGCCGTGAAATACTCGCAGCCATGCTGCCGGCGTAAACAAAATGTTGCTGCCTAAGGTTGCGCGCCCGAGCGCCTGAGCCATGGACAAAGTTCGCGCTTTGCAATACCTCACCGCCGCGGCCGCGGAGAGGAGCTTTGCCGGGGCTGCCCGGGTCCAGGGTGTAACGGTGCCGGCGATCGCCAGAATGATCAAGGCGCTCGAAGATCACCTGGGAATCCTTCTGTTCGAGCGCTCGCATCGCGGGCTGGCCCTGACGCCCGGCGGTTCGAGCTACCTCGAAGCGTGCACGCCACTGTTGGCTGAGCTGGCGGCCGCGGATGATCATGCACGCTCGTCCGGCGTGCGCCTGAAAGGAACGCTCGTAGTCGGCGTTCAGGAGGTCATCGCCAAGGGTTGCCTGGTAGCGGCACTGCCGACCTTTCACAGTCGCTACCCCGACATCGAGCTGGACGTGCGCGACTTCCTTAGCGTTACCGAAGAGCAGGTGAGCGGTCTGGACGTGATGCTGATGGTGGGTTGGCCCAAGGCCCCGGATCTTGTTTGCCGCCGCATTGGCGAAAGCCGGTTTCGGGTAATGGCATCACCGTCGTACTGGGCTGCGCATGGCAAGCCGGAACAGCCGAAGGACCTCGAACGCCATGTCTGCTTCAACATCCGGGGGAACTACGGGCGCGTGATGGACGTTTGGAACTTCGTTAAGGGATCCGAGCAACAGGCCGTGATAGCCCGTGGATGGCTGACCACAAGTAACGCACATCGGGCGCTGGTGCAGCAACTGGTGCTCAGGGGCTACGGCGTCGCGCGCTTTGTGGATTGGGCCGAAATTCCTGAGGTTACGGCGGGCGCATTGGTGCCCGCGTTGACGGACTGGGACGCTACCGACGTGCCACCAGTGAATGTGCTCTATGCCGCCGCGACCCGGCGAAATCCACGAGCGCGTTTGTTCATCCAGTTCATGACCGAGCTGTTTGGCGACCTCGATCGCGCGCGCGGTCTGCTCGCGAGCGCAGCGGGGCCACCACCATGGATGCGCCGAGCCAACGGCCGCGCCTCTGACTTTCTGGAACACAGGGATCGTTAGAGATATTCCGCTTTGGGGCATCGCGGCGGACCGGGGGAGGGACCGCTGTGGGTCGAAACCGGACGTGCCGCAGCCACAGACGAACAGAGAGCGCCCGAAGCCGCCCTTGTTCTGTTGACTGCTTCCCTGATCAATCCGCCTGCTTGCGCAAAAACGCCGGAATCTCGATCTCGTCCATCCCGTTGCTGGCCAGCGCATCCACCTTCGCTGCCGCGTGCGTGCGGTTGGTGCGCCACACGCTGGGGGTGTTCAAGCCCTCGTAGCTGTGCGCTTGCGG
>JAYUSP010000051.1:0-8332 GCA_043755615.1 Betaproteobacteria bacterium | reverse complement strand
CGCCCCCGTTCGTGCCACCGCTCGTGCTGGGCAGCGCGTGGGCGGCGTCTTCGACAACCCTCAGGCCGTGCTTCTTGGCGATCGCCAGGATCGCCGGCATGTCCGCCGCCAGCCCGGCGTAGTGCACCGGGATGATCGCGCGGGTCTTCGGCCCGATCGCGGCTTCGATCGCCGCGGCGTCGATATTCAGCGTCGCCGGATCGATATCGACGAGCTTCACATCGGCGCCGAGATAACGCACCACCTCAGCGGTGGCGGTGAAAGTATGGGTCGTCGTGATGACCTCGTCACCGGGCCCGATGCCCAACGCTTCGAGCGCCAGGTGCAGCCCGGCGGTGGCCGAATTGACGGCAATGCAATGCAGGCTCGCGTCGCCGAGGAAGGCCGCAAACTCGGTCTCGAAACGTTTGGCCTTGGGGCCCGTGGTGACCCAGCCCGAGCGCAGCGTATCGACCACTTCGGCGATTTCTTCTTCGCCGATATCGGGCAGCGCAAAGGGAAGGAACGGCAGGACGGGCTGCGCGCCGGGCGGTGTCGGTTGGTTCTCACTCATCGATAGTTTTCACTTTCTGTGGCCGCTGGTCGGGCTTGGTTATGCCAGGCCGCGGCCGATGCCGTGGTACTCGATGCCCAGCGTCTGCATCAGCGCCGGCTCGAACAGGTTGCGTCCGTCGAACAGCAGCGGCTGCTTGAGCTGCCCGCGGATCAGGTCGAAGTCGGGGCTCTTGAATTCACGCCACTCGGTGGCGATGACCAGCGCGTCGGCACCGCGCAGCGCGTCGGCCGCCGACGCCGCGTAGTCCAGCCCCGGCAAGTCGCCAAAAACACGCCGCGCTTCGTCGACCGCCGCCGGATCGTAAGCGCAGATCGTCGCGCCGCCTTGCAGGAGTTGATGCACCAGCACCCGGCTGGGTGCTTCGCGCATATCGTCGGTGCCGGGTTTGAAGGCCAGGCCCCAGAGTGCGATATGGCGGCCGGCCAGGTCGCCGTCAAAGCGCTGCCGCAGCCGCTCGCCGAGCAGCTGTTTCTGGCGCTGGTTGACCTGCTCGACCGCACCCAGCAGCGCCAGCGGCTGGCCGGCCTGCACGCCCATCTGGCACAGCGCGCTCACGTCCTTGGGGAAACACGAACCGCCGTAACCCGCGCCGGCGTACAAAAACTGCAAGCCGATGCGCGGGTCGCTACCGATGCCCTGGCGCACAAGTTCGATATCGGCACCCAGGCTCTGCGCCAGCAACGCAAGTTCGTTCATGAAACTGATGCGGGTGGCGAGCATCGCGTTGGCTGCGTATTTTGTGAACTCGGCGCTGCGCCGGTCCATGATCATCACGCGCTCGCGGTTGCGTGTGAAGGGTGCGTACAGCGCGCGCAGCAGCAGCACACCACGTTCGTCCCCGCAGCCGACGATGATGCGGTCGGGGCGCATGAAGTCGGCCACCGCGGCGCCTTCTTTCAGGAACTCGGGGTTCGACGCCACCGCAAACTCCAGCGTCGATCCGCGCGCGGCCAGGCCCTCGCGGATCATCTGCTCGACACGATCACCGGTGCCCACCGGCACGGTGCTCTTGTCGACCACCAGCTTGTAGTCGGTCATGCGCTCGCCCACCGTGCGAGCGGCGGCGAGCACATGGCGCAGATCGGCCGAGCCATCTTCGTCGGGCGGCGTGCCCACCGCGATGAAGATGATCGTGCCGTGCAGCACCGCGGCGTCGGCATCGGTGCTGAATTCGAGGCGCTTCGCCACGGCGTTGCGCAGCACCAGTTCTTCGAGGCCGGGTTCGTGGATCGGGATGCCGCCGGCTCGCAGCAGCGCGACCTTCTCGGCATCCACGTCCAGGCACAGCACATGGTTGCCCATTTCCGCCAGGCAGGCGCCGGTGACGAGGCCGACATAGCCGGTGCCGATGATCGTGATCTTCATGGTGCGTGCTGCTCCGTGATGCTGCCGCGCGGCGGCGCCAAAAGGGGCTTGCCGATCCAGGCCAGCCAGTGGGTGCGCAACACCGGGAGCAGATTGAACAGATCGTAAAGCCCCGGCTGCACCCGGCACAGTCTGCGCGCCAGTGGTGGCGCCAGCGTGACACGTCGCAACTCCGGCCGGCCTTGCGGGAAGAGCGCTTCAATGCGCCGCGCCGACAGGCCGCGCACATCCCGGTTGCGCGGATTGTCCAGCCCCAAGTCATACCAGAGCACACCGCCGCCGGGACGCACCCAGCGCCACATCGCGTCCGCCAGTTGCTGCTGGAAGTTGGCGTCGAGCAACGAAGAAAACACCGTCGACTGGAATACCACATCGGCCTGCGCCGCCGGCATCGCGGCCAGCGACGCATCACCTTCGATCAGCGTCACCGCTGCGGGCAGGCGCTGCCGCGCCAGCGCGATGCGCTCGGGCAGCAGCTCGATGCCGGTCATGTGATGCGGCGCAAAACCGATGCGCAGCAGCTCGAGCAGGTTGTCGCCGGCACCACAGCCGACCTCGACCAGGCTGCGCTGTGCGAGGTCGCCCCAGCCGAGGCGGCGAAACAGCCGCAACATCTGGCGCTGCCGCTCCTGCACCGTCATCCAGACATCGGGCTGGGTCATCGCGTAGCGGCCAGGCTCGGTGCGGCGTGCATAACGTTCCACCACCGCGGCGACTTCGCCGGCTGCAACGGGCAGCTCGTTCGGCAGCTCGTTCGGCAGCTCGTCCGGCAGCTCGTCCGGCAGCTCATTCGGCGACTTCACCGCCGCACCCTGACCGCGTCGAGAAAACATTTGGCGAGCACCGGGTAGGCGTGGTGGGCAAGCACAAAGGCCCGCCCCTTGTCGCCGAAGACACGCCGCTGCTGGGGCGACAACGCGGCGAGCAGGGTCAAAGCGCGCGCGACCTCGTCGGGCGAGCCGGGCGCCACGGTCAGCCCGCAGCCGGCATCGGCCACCGGATCGTTGCCCGCGGCGACCGAGTGCACCACCGGGCGCGCGGCCATCATGTAGTCCATCAGCTTGTTCGGCGCGATGCCGAAGCGGTAGATCGGCATCGGCTGCCAGCCGATATAAGCGATATCGATGGCGCGCAGGAAGCCGGGGATCTGCGCCTTGGGGATCGGGGGCAGCAGCGTCACCTTGAGCAGCGCCTCGTCAGCGATGCGGCGCGCCAGGTGTTCGCGTTCGTGGCCGTCGCCGACGAGCACGATGTGGATCTGCTTGTCGCGCAAGCGCGCCGCAGCGTCGAGCAGCGTGTCCAGCGCATTCGGCGCGCCCATCGACCCGGCATAAGCGACGATCACCGCGCCGCTGCGCCGGGCGGCGTCGATGGCCTGTTCGACATCGGCGCGCAGCGGCTCGGGTTTGACGTCGCGCCGACGAGCATCGGGCCGTACATCGGGCCGTACATCAGATCGTGCATCGGGCCGTACATCGGGCCACTCTTCGGGGCTGATGCCGTTGGGCACGATCGCCAGTTTTTGCAAGTCCAGCCCGCGCCGGGCCATGTGCTGGTGGACCTTGGGCAGCATCGAGACGACGACGTCGCTATGCCGGTAGGCCGCACGTTCGGCCGAACCGCAGACCAGCACCAGCGGGTGCCAGCTCGACAGGCCGGCGAGCTCGACCAGCGACAGCGGCCAGAGGTCGTGCACCTCGTGGACGAGCCTGGCGCCGGCGGCGCGTGCGATGCGCCGAGCGACCCAATGGTCCATCGGGTAGGTGCTCGACGAGATCACGATATCGGGCTTGAACTCGGCGACCAGCCGCGGCGTCAGCGCCGCGACCTGGCTCAGGAACGAGAGGATATTTTTCAGCCGACCCCAGCCATTGCCGCGGTAAGCCGGTGTGGGCAACCAGGCGTAGTGGATGCCGTCGATGACTTCGTCGCCGGCCGCCGGCTGCTGGCTGCGCACATGCGAGAAATTCGCCGCCAGCACCTGCACGCGGTGGCCGGCGCGCACCCATTCGCGTGCCAGGTAATACGGCCGATATTCCATGCCCAGCGCCGGCGTGCCGGCATAGTGGTTGATGAGCAGGATATTCATCGCCGCAGCGGCTCGGGGCCGGGCGTCGGCGCGCTGGCTGACAACTGCGCCAGCCGCTGCACGAAGCGCTCGACCACCGCCGGAAACATCGCGTGCCCGGCCACCCAGTCGCGGTTCTGCGCGGCGATGCTGTCGGCCAGCGGCAGCAGCGTTTGAAGTTGCGTTTGCAGCAGCGTTTGCAGTTGCCCCGCCGCTGGGCATACTCCGGCGGCGAGCACGATGCCGTTGCGCTGCGACTGAATCAGCTCGCGGTTGGCAGCCAGGTCGGACACGATCGGGATGCAACCGTGCGCCATCGCCTCGATCAACGAGACCGATACCGAATCGCTGCGTGGCAGGCTCAAATACCAGCGCGCTTGTGTGTACATCGCGGCCTGCGCGGCAGCATCGAGGCGGCCGCTGAACCGCACCCGCGCGTCCAGGCCGAGCCGGCTGACCTGCGCTTGCAGCGCCGGCAACAGTGAGCCGCTGTTGGCGACGATCAATCGCGCCTGCGGCCAGCCCGCGGCGATGGCCGCAAAAACGTCGATGACACGCTCGGGCGCGTAGATCGGCTCCAGGCCGCGGTTGGCAAAAAAAAGCGCGTCGTCCTTGGCGTCGTTTTTGGTGCCAGGCAGCGGCGGCATGACTTCGAGGCCGAATGGAAAGACCATCACTTCGGCAGCGCCGAGTTCGACCATGCGCGCGGCCATATCGTGCGAGTCGCTGGTCGTCAACGTGCAGGCGCGCAGCACCCGCTGCGTGAGCCAGCGCAACGGGCGACTCTCGCGCGGCGTGACGAGGATGTCCGACCCCCAGGCCGACCCCGCAATGCGCGCCTGAATGCCGGCGCCGCGCATCAGCCAGGCCAGCGTGCCATGCGAGGTCAGGTAGTGCGCGTGCAGCCAGTCGGGGCGCACGCCGCGCAGCCAGCGCCACAGGGTTGGTGCGTGCCAGAGCAGGCGCAAGTTGCCACCAGCAAACCGCGGGTTGGTGTTCAAGGCCAAGCGGCGCGATGCTGGCAGCACGGCGTCGAAGCCGGCGTCAAAACCGCGGCTCGACACCGCCCACAACTCGACCCGCGGCGCCAGCGCGCGGGCCCACTTCAGCAGGTGCGGGCTGTTGCCGTCGCCGATCAATACCAGCCTCATTTTTCAGCGCGTCCAGGCGCCAGCGCGCCCGCCCACAGATCGCGGTGCGGGCGCAGTTCGGGATGCGCTTCGAGCAGCGCCTCGTCGCTGCGCCGGGTATCGCCGACCACGCGCGCCGGCCGACCTTCGAGCACGCAGAAATCGGGGTACTCGCCGCGCACAAAACTGCCGGCGCAGACGAGCGTGCCGCGGCCGAGTTTGCTGTTCGCTTCGATCAGCGAATGGGGCCCGATGAAGCTGTAGGCACCGATGTGCACCGGGCCCGAGACCCAGCCCGGTTTGTCACCCGCCCACTGCACATATTCGCGCCCGAGCAGGCGCATCGCGCGGTGCGAGCTGTGCGTGGTGATGACGACGTGGCTGGTGATCTGCACGCCTTCGTCGATGGTCACGCCAGCGCTGGCTTCGATCCAGTTGAAGGGGCCGATATAGACATGGTCGGCCAGCGTCAGGCGGCTGGCGTTTTCGATGCAGGTCGACGGCGAGATGCGGGTATTCGGCAGCCAGCGGCCCTGCGAGCGCTCGCCGAAGACGCGCCGAAAGAGCAGCGCGTTGACGACACGCCGGCGCAGACGGTTGAGCCAGGCACGCATCACGTCGCTTTCCACTTCACTTTCCCAGCTGCTTTCGCGCCGGCATCAACGCAACGCGCAGCCGTTGAACGTCGGCGCTCAGCGCCGGCCAGTCGGGTTTTGCCAGGCTGCGCCACGGCGTGCCCGAGGCGCGCGCGAAGAGCCCCACACCGAGCGCCACCGCGACCAGGTAAGAAAGCGTCGTCGCCAGCGCGCCGCCGAGCATGCCCAGCCGCGGGATGAGCAGCATCGACACGCCGATATTGATCAACAGCGACAGACTCGCCAGCAGCGCCGGCACTGCCGGGCGGCCGGCATGGTTGGTGAACCAGGCCGACAGCGCCGACGCGCCGCCATACACCGCCACACCCGGCAGCAGCACCGCCAGCACCAGCAGCGAAGGTGTGTATACGGCCCCCAGCAGCCGCGGCACGACCAGCGCCGCAGCGAGCCACAGCGCCGGGCACAACGCGGCCAGCAGCAACACACTGGCATGCACCGCGCGCAGGGTGATGCGGCTGGCCTCGGCGGCATCGGGCGCGCCGATGCGGGCGTATGCCGCAGTCGTCACCGACGACGAGATCAGCCACAACAACTCGGCGGCCATCACCGCGATCGAATAGACGCCGGTGGGCCCCATGCCGAGAAAGTGTTCGACCAAAAACAGGTCGACTTTGTAGTTGAGCAAGCCGACCACATTCGTCAGGCCGATGACGATCACAAAACGCGCTTGGGTCGACAGCAGCGGCCAATCGGGCCGGCCGATCCAGCCGGCGCGCGCACTGGCGACGAGCGCGCCGAATGCAACGACCAGGCGCGCGCCGACCCAGGCGATGAGCACCGTCATCAAGGCCGGTGGCTGGCCTAGCGCCGCAGCAACGGCCACGCCGGCCAGGGTCAGCAACGGTGCCGCAATCGTCAATCGCGCCAGGCCGCGCATGCGCGCGCTGCCGAGCCACAGGCCGGCGAGATTGGGCGTCACAAAAAGCAGCGGCGCCGCAAAAGCGAGCAGCCAGAGCTGGCCGTAACCGGGGGCGCTGCTGGGTGGCAGGCGGGCCAGCAGCGCCAGCGCCGCGGCGGTCAACAGACCCAGCAGCACGCACACCAAAACACTCGCGCCGACGAGCCCGGCCGGCGATTGGCCGTGGTGCGACACGCGCCGCGCAATCGCCACGCCGAAGCCCGAGGTCAGCGCCAGCAACACCGCTTCGACGGCCGTGAAAAGCGCAAACGCACCTTGCTGCGCTGCGCCCAGGCGCGCGGTGTAGAGCGTGATCGCCAGCCCGAGCGCGACCGCCAACAGCCGGGTGCCCAGGTTGATCATGGCGCCGCGGCGGATGCTGTCCATCGGCGGTCACGATGCTGGCGCGTTGGCGCCGCGCGACCGGCTGTCGTCCGGCGCTGCGCGCTGGGCAGCTGCCACGCTTGCGGCCATGGTGGCGCTGGTGGCGCTGGTAGCGCGGGTAGCGCTGGTAGCGCTGGTGGTGCTGGTGGTGCTGGTGGTGCCCGTGCTGTGGTCGGCATGGCCGAGCGTGGCTTGCAGGATGTCGCCGCGGCCGCGCCAATGGTCGAGCACGATGCCGGGTTTGCTGCGCGACCAGGCGCCGTCGCCGGCGACACCCCGCGCGGCGATGTGCTGCACCTGCAGACCGGCGCGCGCGGCGAGCGTGGCCAGCGTGGCGCGCGAGAAAAAATACAGGTGCCAGGGCGGGGTCAACAGATGCCACTTGGCGCCACGCAAGCGCGCGTAGTCGCTGCCGATATCGCCGGTGGTCAAGACCAGCCGCCCGCCAGGCGCGAGCAGACGTTTGATTTCAGCCAACAGCGCGGCCGGGTCGGGCACATGTTCGATGACATCCCACAGTGTGACGAGGTCGAAGCTCGCGGCGGCCAAGGCCGCGTCGTGCAGGGTGCCGTTGAAAACATCGAGGCCCAGCTTTTCGCGCGCAAAAGTCGCCGCAAAGTTGCTTGGTTCGACACCACGCACGGCGTAGTGCCGGGCCGCTTCGGCGAGAAAAAAGCCGGCCGCGCAGCCGACGTCGAGCAGCCGGCCGCGTGGCATCAAGCGGCGCAGGGTCCACAAGCGGCGCCGCGCCGCCGCACGCCGGCCGGCCGCCTGGCCGACATAGTCGGCAAAGACTCCCGCCTGGCCGCCGGTGTAATAACTCTCGTCGTAGAGCGCGCAGAAGTCGATGCTGGCCGGGTCGTCGCCGACATACACGAGGCCGCAGCCGCTGCACTGCACGATCTGAAAGCCGTCGCGCTCGAAGAGCGCCGCCGGGCGCTGCGCGCCGCAGCCAATGCAGGCCCGGAAAACGGTCATGCGGCGGCGGCGCCGTCCGCCACCGCTTGCGCCAGCGCTGTCACCACGCGGTCCTGGTCGGCGTCGCTGAGGTCGGCGCTCATCGGCAGGCTCAACACTCGCCCGGCCGCCTGCGCCGCAAGCGGGCAGCAATCCGGGCAACACCAGGCCGCGTAAGCGGGCTGATGGTGTAGCGGCCGCGGGTAGTGCACCGCCGTTGGCACCCCGCTCGATTGCAAAGCCACCTGCACCGCAGCGCGCTCGTCGACGAGCACGGTGTACTGGCCGAAGACGCTGTTGCGGTCAGGGCGTACCGCG
>JAYUSP010000050.1:0-2809 GCA_043755615.1 Betaproteobacteria bacterium | reverse complement strand
CCGGGTGACGACCGGTGCCGAGATCGACACGCTGCTGAATATGGAGTTCGTCAGGTATGTCGGCGCGGTCACCACGAACACCGCGCTGACCACCGGCGCGCTGACCATCAGCGATACGACGCCGAGCGCGGGGCAGACCCTCAATGCTGTCAGCACGCTGGCAAATACCCAATCGTTGACGATCACCGCCACGCAGTGGCAGATGTTCGATGCCGGCAATTGGGTGGCCATCGGCGGCGCGACCGCGACCAGCTTCACCCCCGGTGCGGCGCAAGCCGGCAAGGCGCTACGCGTGGCGCTGACCTTCACCGATCCGATCGGCGCCGGCCAGGTCGCGCTTTCGGCAGCGACGGCGCCAGTCAGCGCCAACAGCGCGGCGCAAGGCAGCCCGATCGTGGTTGGCACGGCGACTGAAGATCAAACGCTGTCGGCTGACACCTCGGGCATCACCGATGCCGACGGCCTTGGCGCCTTCAGCTACCAATGGCTGCGCGCGGGTGCGCCGATTGCCGGCGCCAGCGCATCGACGTACATATTGGGGGATGCCGATGTCGGGCAGCCGGTTTCGGTGCGTGTCAATTTCTTCGATGGGTTGGGTTTTGCGGAGTCGTTGACCAGCAGCGCCACCGCAGCGGTGGCGAACGTCAATGACACACCGACTGGTGGTCCGTTGATCATCGGCACGCCAACGCAGAACCAGACCCTCAGCGCCAACACCGCCAGCATCGCCGATGCCGATGGGCTCGGTGCCTTCACCCTGGCATGGCTGCGCAACGGCGCGCCCATCGCCGGTGCGACCGCATCGACCTACACCCTGAGTAATGTCGATGTCGGGCAAGCGATATCGGTGCGAGCAAGTTATACCGACGCCCGGGGTACGCCCGAATCACTGACCAGCGCAGCCACCGGCCCGGTCGGCAATTCGAATGACGCCCCGACCGGCACCGTGGTGATCACCGGCAGCGCAACCGAAGACCAGACGCTGACCGCCGACACCAGCACGATCGCCGACGCCGACGGCCTGGGCGCGTTCAGCTTCCAGTGGCTGCGTGCCGGCTCGCCGATTGCCGGCGCGACCGCGACAAGCTACACGCTGGGCGACGCCGATGTCGGCCAGTTGATTTCGGTGCGCGTGAGCTACACCGACAGCCTGGGTTTTGCAGAGTCACTGACCAGCGCGGCCACCGCTGCGGTGGTCAACGTCAACGACCCCGCCACCGGCGCGGTCACGATCACCGGCACGCCGACAGAAGACCAGACGCTGTCGGCCAACACCGCAGGCATCGTCGATCTCGATGGCCTTGGGGCCCTGGGCTACCAGTGGTTGCGCGCAGGTGCACCGATCGTTGGTGCCACGGCGTCGACGTATGCGCTGACCGATGCCGACGTCGGCGAAGCGGTCTCGGTGCGTGTGAATTTCATCGACGCGCGCGGTTCGGCAGAGTCGTTGACCAGTGCCGCCACGGCCATCGTCGCCAATGTCAACGACTCGCCCACCGGCGTTGTCACCGTGACCGGTACAGCCACCATCGGCAGCACCCTGACTGCCTCGCACAGCCTGGCCGATGCCGACGGCCTGGGGCCCGTGAGCTGGCGCTGGCAGTCGTTGCAGAACGGCATAACCTGGACCAATGTCGTCGACCTCGGCCCGGCCACGCTGGTGGTCAACGCGTCATTGGGCGGCTTGCAGCTTCGTGCCCAGGCCTTCTACACCGACCTGCGCGGCGTGGCTGAAGTGGTTTCCAGCGCGGCCACCGCGGTCGTGCCCACGATCGTCTTCAACGTCATCAACGGCGACGAGAATCCGAACAACCTGACCGGCCTGGGCAGCGACGACCAGATCAACGGTCTGGGCGGCAACGACACCCTCACCGGCGGCGCCGGTGCCGACCTGCTGATGGCCGGCACTGGCGGGCTGGATTTCTACATCGTCGACAGCGCCGACGACGGTGTGGTCGAGCTCACCACCGGCGGCTACGACGTCGTGCGCACCAGCACCCTGAGCCTGGCGCTGGGCCCGAATATCGAAGAGCTGTGGATCGACGGCGCAGCCTCGCTGGACGGCTGGGGCAACGATCTGACCAACAACATTCGCGCCAACAATGGCGCCAACCGGTTGTTTGGTGCCGGCGGGGCCGACCAGATCACCGGTTTTGCGGGCAACGACACGATGGACGGCGGCGTCGGCGCCGATACCGCCACCTACGCCGGCACCATCGGCGGCTCGATCATCGTGCGCACGGGCGACAACGCCTACACGGTGAACACGGGCGCGGAGGTCGACACGCTGCTGAACATGGAGTTTGTCAAGTACGTCGGCGCGGTCACCACGACCACCGCGCTGACCACCGGCGCGCTGGCGATCAGCGATACGACGCCGAGTGCCGGGCAGACGCTCAGTGCCGTCAACACACTGGCGAATACACAGTCGTTGACCATTACCGCCACGCAGTGGCAGATGTTCGATGCCGGTGCCGGCCCAGGTGCCTGGGTGGCCATCGGCGGCGCCACGAGCAGCAGTTTCAGCCCCGGTGCGGCGCAAGCCGGCAAGGCGTTGCGCGTGGCGCTGACCTTCACCGACCCGATCGGTGCCGGCCAGATTGCGCTGTCGGCGGCGAGTGCGCCGGTCAGCGTCAACAACAACGCTGCAACGGGCGCGGTGCTGGTCACCGGCACGCCTACCGAAGACCAGATCCTCAGCGCCGACACCTCGGGCATCAGCGATGCCGATGGCCTGGGGGCCTTCAGCTACCAGTGGCTGCGCGCCGGTGCACCGATCGCTGGTGCCATCGCATCGAGCTACACACTG
>JAYUSP010000049.1:0-2811 GCA_043755615.1 Betaproteobacteria bacterium | reverse complement strand
TGGATGGCAAGAGCGGCGCGGCCAGCTCGGCACGCAGGCAAAGCTGGCGTGGCTGCTCGACACGCAGGAACTGGTGTTTGCGCAGGCGGCGCACGAGGGGTCGGGATGGGCTTCTCATCACATTCTCCAGATTCATCCAAGATCGCTCGACAGATGCAGCGACAGCCAGATAGTGTCCTCTTGCGCCGGGTGTTTCAAACGATGATTTAATTCACTCCGCCGGGAGACGAAATTCGGCTCCATGCCGTGAGGTGACCTGCTCACCCTATACCGCCCGGCTCTATTCCCAAACCCGCTCGCGTCGCCCGACCGAGCGGGTTTTCCTTTGTGAAGGTCACGCCGCGTTCGCGCGGCTTGCCGCGCCGCTTGGGTGCCTCAAGGTCGATGTCCATCACTCCGGTCTGGTCTGCCGATATGGACTTGCGCCGGCCTTTGGGTCGGGCAGCGGCATCAGCGGCGAGCGCGACGACGTCAGTTGGCGGGTGCTTCAATGAAAATGCGCCGCCGCGGCCATCGCCTGTCGGCCAACCGCCATGCGCCTCGATGACTTCGTCGATCTGCCGCATCAGGCCCTGAGTGGCTTCGAGCGCGGCGTAGCTAAGAACTTTCCAATCCTCGTCGCTCTTGTCGACGATGAACAAGTGGCTGCCGGTTTTGCTGCTCAACGCGCGTGCTGAGGGATCTGCATTCTTGATCGATCAGCCGATTTGCGCCTGGGCGAGCATAGCGATCCGAACGCCCTGCTCGGTAGTCGTCTGCGCCCGCGGGGGCTGATCTGCTCACACGTCGACGGCGCCGCGTGGCGAGTCGTTGAGTGGATCCCGTCAATTCAGAGACAATCAAAACATGCTCGCCCAACGCACCATCAAAAGCCTGACCCGCGCGGTGGGTGTGGGGGTGCACAGCGGGCAGAAGGTCGAGCTCACGCTGCGCCCGGCGGCTGCCGATACGGGCATCGTCTTCCGGCGGGTCGACCTGCCGACGCCGGTGGAGATCCCCGTCAACGCGCAGGCGGTGAGCGACACCCGCATGGCGTCGACGATCAGCCCCGGCGGCGAGCCCGGCGCGCCCAAGGTGCAGACCATCGAACATCTGATGTCGGCCTGCGCCGGCTTGGGGCTGGACAACCTGGTGGTTGATATTTCCGGCGACGAGGTGCCGATCCTCGACGGCTCGGCGGCGAGTTTTGTCTTTCTGCTGCAAAGCGCAGGCATCGAGTTGCAGAGCGCGCCCAAACGTTTCATCCGCGTGCTCAAGCCGGTGGAGTTGCGTGAAGGCGAGGGCGCTGATCTGAAGTGGGCGCGGCTGGAGCCCTTTGAGGGCTACAAGCTCAGCTTCGAGATCGAGTTCGACCATCCGGTGGTCAACGCCACCGGCCAGCGCGTCGAGTTCGACATGGGCTCGGGCCGCTACAAACGCGACATCGCGCGCGCGCGCACCTTCGGTTTCACCAAGGATGTCGAGATGATGCGCACGCGCGGCCTCGGCCTGGGTGGCAGCATGGACAACGTCATCGTCGTCGACGACCTGCGTGTGCTCAACAGCGAAGGCCTGCGTTACGCCGACGAGTTTGTCAAACACAAGATCCTCGACGCGATCGGCGACCTGCACATTGCCGGGCGGCCGTTGCTGGCGCACTACGTCGCGTTCAGGAGCGGGCATGCGCTGAACAACCGTCTGCTGCGCAAGCTGCTCGCCGACACCAGCGCCTGGGACAGCGTGACCTTCGACGACGAGCGCCTGGCACCGGCCGGGCTGGCCGACCTGGCGCCGGCGTGGTGATGACCTGACGATGGCCTGATGACCTTGATGCACCTGACCAACAACTCCAACGCCGCGATGAACGCTGGCCCGATCAAACGATGCTGATCTTCCGCGCCGTCTTTGGCCTCTTGCTGCTGGCCGGCATCCTGTGCCTGGCGATGTATGTCGCCAGCGGCGCGATGGTCTGGCGCCAGCGCGGGCTGCTGATCGTCAAATGGACCGTGCTCGCAGCACTCGGCTTCTTTGCGGTGCTGATCCTTGAGCGGCTGGCGCTGGTGTTGTAGCTGGTGGCGTTGTAGCCGGTGGCCCTTATTCGCCGCGCCAGTCGCTGAGCACTTCGAGGGCGTGGCGACGGCGATTTTCAAGCATCCGCTGCAAGCGGCGCTGCGCATCGCGGCGCTCCATCGACCGCAGCCAGGCCCGTGCCGTGGGCGGCGCCAGGCACATCAGCAGCAGCGCGGTTATCAGCATCGCGATCATGTTCCCACCTCGATCTGCACGACCCGGGGCACGATGCCGCAGGGGTCGGATCGAAGCGTAGACGCTGCCCGACGGGGCGACACGCTGCTCTCGGCGGGGATGGACCCCGACCAAGGTCGGGGTCAGCGCCGTCGTGCCCCGGCGCGGGTGGCTTCTTGTGGTCGCGCGTCAGCCGGCCGGCACGATCTTGAATTTGAGCGCCGTCAACACCGCCTCGGTGCGGTTGTTGGCGTGCAGCTTGGTCAGGATATTGGTGACGTGGAACTTGACCGTCGGCAGCGCGATCGACAGCTGGGTGGCGATCTCCTGGTTGTTCAGGCCGCTGGCCATCAGCGCGAGCAGTTCGCGCTCGCGCTGGGTCAGGTCGTGGCCCGGCGTGCGCCGGTTGGCGGCGGCAATGATCGCGTCGGTGACCTCAGGGGCGAGCACCCGCTGGCCGGCACGCGCCGCGCGGATCACGGTGACCAGCTCCTGCGCGGTCGCGTTCTTGAGCAAATAACCACAGGCGCCAGCGTCGAGCGCGCGGCGCACCTCGGTGGTGTCGAGCACCGAGGTCAGGATCACGAA
>JAYUSP010000048.1:0-2811 GCA_043755615.1 Betaproteobacteria bacterium | reverse complement strand
GCGCAGGAACTCGGCCACTCGGCACGCGCGCCGACGGCGTTGATCACCGCGTCGATGCGCGCCTGCTCAGCCGCGGCGGGCGCCGCGTGGGCAAGGCGGCTGGCTGACGTCATTGCGGCGGCAGCGGCAGCGGCTGCCAGCAGGCCCGGCCACAACCACATCCACAACCGCCGCGACAGCGCCCAGCGCAACGCCAGCCACGTGGTGCGCCGCCTCACGCCAGCGTCACCCGGGCAAACTTTCTTTTGCCCACCTGCACGACATAAATACCCGTCGGCAGTTTCAAGGCGCGGTCGCTGATGACCGTGCCGTCGATGCGCACGCCGCCTTGTTCGACCAGGCGCAGCGCCTCGCTGGTGGATGGTGCGAGCCCGGCTGCCTTGAGCAGCGCACCGATGGCCAACGGCGCGCCGGCGAGACTGACGGCGTCGATCTGATCGGGCACGCCGCCACGGGCGCGGTTCATGAAGTCCGCCTCGGCTGCATCTGCCGCCGCCGCGCTGTGGAAACGGGCCGTGATCTCCTTGGCGAGCAGCACCTTGGCGTCCTTCGGGTTGCGCCCGCCGTCGACCTCGTGCTTCAAGGCGGAAAGCTCAGTTTCAGACCGGAACGAAAGCAGCGTGAAGTAGCGCCACATCAGGTCATCGCTGATCGACAGCAACTTGGCAAACATCGTCGCCGCGGGCTCGGTGATGGCGATGTAGTTGTTTTTCGACTTCGACATCTTCTCGACGCCGTCCAGGCCTTCGAGCAGCGGCATCGTCAGGATGCACTGCGGCTCCTGACCGGCTTCGCTTTGCAGATGCCGGCCCATCAGCAGGTTGAACTTCTGGTCGGTGCCGCCGAGTTCGAGGTCGCTCTTCAAGGCCACCGAGTCGTAGCCTTGCATCAGCGGGTAGAGAAATTCGTGCAGGCTGATCGGCGTGCCGGCGGCAAAACGGTTGGCAAAGTCGTCGCGCTCCATCATCCGCGCGACGGTGTATTTGGCCGCCAACGTGATCATGCCGCGGGCGCCGAGCGGGTCGCTCCACTCGCTGTTGTAGCGGACCTCGGCCTTGTTGATGTCGAGCACCAGGCTGATCTGGTCGAAGTACGTCTGCGCGTTGGCGGCAATCTGCTCTCGCGTGAGCGGCGGGCGCGTCGCATTGCGGCCCGAAGGGTCGCCGATCATCGACGTGAAATCGCCGATCAGCGGGATGACGGTATGGCCGAGATCCTGCAACTGGCGCATCTTGTTGAAGACCACCGTATGGCCAAGATGCAGGTCGGGCGCGGTGGGGTCGAGGCCGAACTTGATGCGCAGCGGCCGGCCGCTGGCGTGCGAGCGGGCCAGCTTGCCGCGCCACTCGGCTTCTGGCAGCAGCTCTTCGCAGCCGCGTTTGCTGATCCCCAGCGCTTCGAGGACGGTGTCGTCGACCGGTACGGGTTCAATGCTGGGGGATTCGGGCCTGGCGGCGATCGGGCTTGCGGGCGGTGACATGGCGCGGCTTTTACGGGTTTTTCTTGACACTCGGCGCAGGCGGCCGATTGGTATACTGCGCCGCACTGGGAAGAGCGCTGCCGGCCTTCAGTTTGAGCCCTTGGCTGCGCGGTTCCGCGGGATTCTAGAGGACGGGCCGCACCCGTCCCAGGCCCGCGCAGGCCCGCCTGCAGACCTGTACCGCCTTTGGACCCTCCGGTTGACGAGTAGCTGCAACCGGACTCGCTGGAATCTTCGTCGTTGGAACTGCACCGTCTTTTTGGCTCTGAAGTCGTGGCCCGACTTGCCCACTTTCGCTCGCGACATGCGCTGGCGTCAGGTGGTTTGGTGGTGGCCGTACTCGGCGGGTTTGGTGCCGTCGCCGTCGCGGTGGCGCCGCTCGCACCCGATGCGGCCGATCTGCCCTCGCGCCTGGTCAGCGAAGTGGTTGCCACGGTGGATCTGCCGTCGCAGCTTGAAGCGCTGGCCGCGCATGGCGTCGACCTCTGGCGCAGCGACCTCACACGCAGCGGCGACAACGTCGATACGGTGCTGCGCCGCCTGGGCATCATGGATGGCGAAGCGCTGCGCCACGCCCGCGCCGACACCTCGATCAAACGCGCGCTGGATGGCCGCGCCGGCCGTCTCGTGCGCGCCCGCGGCACCGAGAACGGTGCACTCGTCGAGCTGGTGGTGATTGCACCTGCCGAGGTTGCAGAGTTGGCCCGCACTCACTTCACGCGCTTGATCATGGCCCGGGCCGACGACCGCTGGGTCACGCGACAAGAGGTCGCTCGACTGTCGGCCGAGGCCCGCCTGGGCAGCGGCACGATCCGCAGCACGCTGTTTGCGGCCACCGACGAGGCCCGCCTGCCCGACGCCGTCGCGACACAGCTGGCCGAGATCTTTGCCACCGATATCGACTTCCACCGCGAACTGCGCCGCGGCGACACTTTCAGCGTCGTTTACGAAGCGCTCACCGCCGACGGCGAGCCGGTGCCGTGGACGCAGAGTGGCGGGCGTGTGCTCGCGGCCGAGTTTGTGAATGCCGGCAGGGCCCGCCAGGCGATCTGGTTCGAAGGCGCCGCGGCCGGAAAAGGCGCCTTTTTTGACGCCCACGGACAAAGTCGCAAACGTACCTTCCTGGCCAGCCCGCTGGAGTTTTCGCGGG
This sequence comes from Betaproteobacteria bacterium, assembly GCA_043755615.1. GTDB lineage: Bacteria > Pseudomonadota > Gammaproteobacteria > Burkholderiales > Burkholderiaceae_C > Rubrivivax. The sequence continues at coordinate 181 of JAYUSP010000048.1, read as the reverse complement.
TCAGTTCGGGCTTTGCGATGCGCATGCACCCGATCATGCAGCGCTGGCGCGCGCACCTCGGGGTGGACTACGCGGCACCGTCTGGCACCCCGGTGCGCAGCGTCGGCGATGGTGTCGTCGAGTTGGCCGGCTGGCAAAACGGCTACGGCAACGTCGTGCACATCAAACACAGCAACGACCG
>JAYUSP010000047.1:0-8342 GCA_043755615.1 Betaproteobacteria bacterium | reverse complement strand
GCCGCAGCCAGCGCAGGCCGGCACGCTTTGCGTCGGCGGGCATGGCCGCCATGCCGGCCGGCCCGGCGCCACGCAGCGCTTGCAAGAGCAGCGTTTCGGCCTGGTCGCGCCGATGCTGGGCGAGCAGCACGACCGTGATCTGCGCCGCCTGCGCCATCTTCGCCAAAGCCGCATAACGTTCGCGCCGGGCCCAGGCCTCGACACTTTCGCCGCGCGCCGGCCTGGTCGGCAGCCGCATCGCATGAAAGACCACCGGCAGCCCGGCACGCGCCCAGCGCTGGCACTGGCGGCGCAGCTGCACGAGCCATTCGTCGGCCTGCGGCATCAGCCCGTGATGCACATGCAGCGCGTGGACTTCGATGCCACTGCCGAGTTTGTGTGCGGCGTGCGCCGTGGCATGCAACAGGGCAATGGAGTCGCGCCCGCCGCTGGTGGCCACCGCGATGCGGTGCGCCATCGCTTTTCAGCGGTCCTTGGTGTCGGTGAATCGGCCGTAGGACTGCAAGCGCTCGTAGCGGCGCTGCAGCAGCTCCTTGGGCTTCAAGTCGACGACCTGGCGCAGCGCATCGTTGAGCGCACGCTTGAGCTGCGAGGCCATCTGCTTGATATCGCGATGCGCGCCGCCGACGGGTTCGCTGACGATCTTGTCGATGACACCAAGGGCCTTGAGCCGGTGCGCGGTGATGCCCAGCGCCTCGGCGGCGTCGGGCGCACGCTCCGAGGTCTTCCACAGGATCGACGCACAACCTTCGGGCGAGATCACCGAATACACCGCGTACTGCAGCATCAAGACCTGGTCGGCAACGCTGATGGCTAACGCGCCACCTGAGCCGCCTTCGCCGATGATGGTGGTGACGATCGGCACTTGAAGCTGCGCCATCTCGAAGATATTGCGCCCGATGGCTTCGCTCTGGCCGCGCTCCTCGGCACCGATGCCGGGGTAGGCGCCGGGTGTGTCGACGAAGGTGAATACCGGCAGGCGAAACTTCTCCGCCAGCTTCATCAGGCGCAGCGCCTTGCGGTACCCCTCTGGCCGCGACATGCCGAAGTTGCGCAGGCCGCGCTCCTTGGTATCCCGCCCTTTCTGGTGACCAAGCACCATGCAGGCCAGGCCATTGAAGCGGGCCAGCCCACCGACGATGCTCTGGTCGTCGGCGAAGGCGCGGTCGCCATGCAGCTCCTGGAAGTCGGTGAAGATTTCTTCGACATAGTCCAGCGTGTACGGCCGCTGTGCGTGGCGCGCGATCTGCGTCACCTGCCAAGGCGTCAGGCTCGAATAAATATCGCGCGTGAGCTGCTGGCTCTTCTGGCTGAGGCGGCCGATCTCGTCGGAAATGTCGACCGCAGATTCGTTTTGAACAAAGCGCAGTTCGTCGATCTTGGACTCCAGGTCGGCGATCGGCTGCTCAAACTCCAGAAAGTGTTTTTTGCTCATCGTGCTTGTTGCTCGTGTCGAACCGGCCCGAATGAAGATTCAATAGTCTACCGGCACAGGGTCGAGGCTGCGCCAGAGGTACCAGGTGGCGACCGAGCGGTACGGCGCCCAGGCTTCGGCGACATCGCGCGCTTCGGCACGGGTCACTGTCTCGCCAGAAAAGTAGTTCACGCTGATCGCCTTTTGCAGACCGAGGTCGTCGACCGGCAGCACGTCGGGGCGCATCAGGTGAAAGATCAGGAACATCTCCGCTGTCCAGCGCCCGATGCCGCGGATCGCGACGAGCTCGTCGATGATCGTCTCGTCGTCCATCTGCTGCCAGCGCCGCGGCTGCACCTTGCCGTCGGCAAAGTGGCGCGCCAGGTCGAGCAAATACTCGGCCTTGCGCGCAGACAAGCCGGCCTCGCGCATCGACGTGACCGGCAACGCCTGCACCGCAGCCGGCAGCAGCGCAGCAGCCGGTTTGGCAATGTCGGCACCCGCGGCTTGTGCAAAGCGGTTCCACACCGACTGCGCCGCCTTGACCGAAATCTGCTGCCCGATCACCGACCGCGCCAGCGTCGTGAAAGCATCACCGCGGCTTTGCAGCCGTGCTTCGCCGAACTTCGGGATCAGGCGTTTCATGACGCGGTCGCGCCGCTTGAGATGGCGGCAGGCGTCGTCCCAGAACTCAGGGGCCACGGTGTTGGCAGCAGTCATGCGTTGAATCGATGCCTGGGCTCAGGCGCGGACCCAGGCCGTGCCCTGGGGCCCGTCCTTGAGCTCGATGCCTTGGCGCGCAAGATCGTCGCGGATGCTGTCGGCGAGCGCGAAGTCGCGCGCCTTCTTGGCCAGCGTGCGGGCTTCGATGCGCGCGTTGATCGTGGTTTCGTCCAGGCCGGCACCGGCTTGCAGAAAAACGCGGGGCGCTTGTTGCAGGATGCCCAGGATCGAGCCGAGCGACTTCAGAAGCGACGCCGCCTGCGTCGACCGGCTGCGCTGGACTTCGCTGGCCAACTCGAACATCACCGCCACCGCGCCGGGGGTGTTGAAATCGTCGTCCATCGCGGCGCGGAAGCGCGCCGCGGCGTCTACTGTCCAGTCGATGGCCGCGGCGGCCAGCCCGGCCGGGTCGGCCACATGAATGCCAGCAACTTCGAGCGCGCCATACAGACGGCGCAGCGCGCTGCGCGCGTCGTCCAGGCTGCTATCGCTGAAATTGAACGGGCTGCGGTACTGCGTGCGCAACATGAAAAAGCGCAGCGTCTCGCCGTCGTAGCGTTGGAGCACATCGCGGATGGTGAAGAAGTTACCCACCGACTTGGACATCTTCTCGTTGTCGACATTCAAGAAGCCGTTGTGCAGCCAGTAACGCGCCAGCGGTCCGCCGCTGGCGCCCTCACTCTGCGCGATCTCGTTTTCGTGGTGCGGGAATTGCAGGTCCATGCCGCCGCCGTGAATGTCGAAGGGCTCGCCGAGCAGGGCGCAGCTCATCGCCGAGCATTCGATATGCCAGCCCGGGCGGCCGAGGCCGTAGACGCCGGGCCACTGCGCGTCGGCCGGCTCGTCTGGTTTGGCCGCCTTCCAGAGCACAAAGTCGAGCGGGTCGGTCTTGTTGCCGTCGAGTACCGCGACCCGCTCGCCGGCACGCAGCTCGTCGAGCGACTTGCCACTGAGCTTGCCGTACCTTGGGAACTTGCGCACCGCAAAATTAACGTCGCCGCTGGCGGCCTGGTAGGCCAGCCCCTTGGCTTGCAGTTGCTGGATGAGGCCGATCATCTGCGGCACATAGTCGGTAGCACGCGGCTCGTGGGTCGGTGTCTCGATACCGAGCGCGCCGATATCCTGGCGCATCGCGGCGATCATCTCGTCGGTGAGCGCGCGGATCGAGATGCCGCGCTCGACCGCGCGCTTGATGATCTTGTCTTCGATATCGGTGATGTTGCGCACATAGGTCACGCGCCAGCCGCTCGCGCGCAGCCACCGGTAGATGACGTCGAAGGCCATCATCATCCGCGCATGGCCGACATGGCAGAGGTCATAGATCGTCATGCCACAGACATACATGCGCACATGCCCTGGCTCCAGGGTCTCGAAAGGCTCGATGCGGCGCGACAGGGTGTTGTAGACGTGCAGGCTCACTGGTGTACCTTCGTGCTGCGCACTCCGGTATTCGCCCTTGGGCGGCCCGGCGAGTTCATGCGGGGATGTCGATGCGGCGGTGCGGCGGTGCGTGCGCGGGAATGCTTGCGGGGTGATTGCGGGGGTGCTTGCGAAAGTGCTTGCAAAAGTGCTTGCCGGTACTCGCGCTGCTCAGCGCGGCGACGCCGGGATGCATGCGCGCCGATACAATCCGATTCAGTATAGCGGCGGGCTCCAACCCGTCTGCTGCAGACGCCAGCGAAGCATGCACCGCGACTTCAAGCCGCAGCGCACCACCGCCCCCACCCAGCCCCGATGCCGCGCACGCCGACTTTTCAGCTGTTGACGATTTGCCTAGTTGCCGCACTGGCTGGTGCGCCCGCGCCGGCATGGGCCGACGACCTGGCGGACATCACACGCCTGCAGGCGGCCGGCGACCTGGCCGCAGCGTTGCAGCGCGCGGAGCAGGCATTGATCGCCAAACCGCGCGATGCCGCGCTGCGCTTTGCGCGCGCTGTCGTGCTCGCCGAACTCCAGCGCGATGCCGACGCGCTGACCGCGTTCGAGCGGCTGAACGAAGATTTCCCCGAGCTGCCCGACCCGCTGAACAATATTGCCGTGCTGCATGCCGCGGCGGGCCGCGTCGACGCAGCGCGCGCCGCGCTCGAAGCCGCCCTTCGCAACGACCCGCAGCACCGCGCCGCGCGCGAGAACCTGGCTGATGTCTACTTGCGCCTGGCCGTGCGCCTGTGGGACGGCCTGGCCAACCCGGGCCCCGCAGACCCGGCCGTGGCACGCAAGCTGCGCCTGGCGCGTGAACTGCTGCGCGCGCCGCGATGACTGCGCTGCGTGCGCTGCGTGAGCCAAGTACACCAGCTGCGCTATCTGCGGTGGGTCCGCTGACCAATGGGTTTTGATTTAAAGGAGGGCCTGTCATGATCAAGTTTTTGTTTGCCACCACCTTGGCCGCGGTCTTGACGACCACCAGCATCGACAGCTGGGCGCAGACCAGGGTCAAACTTGTCACCTCATCGGGAGACATCGTCGTCGAGCTCGACCGCGAGAAGGCACCGAAGACGGTCGACAACTTTTTGCAATACGTGCGTTCGGGTCACTACGACGGCACGGTCTTTCACCGCGTCATCGACGGTTTCATGATCCAGGGCGGCGGCATGAGTGCCGACATGCGCGAAAAGCCTGTCCGTGCGCCGATCCCGCTCGAAGCCCGCAACGGCCTGGTCAATGCCCGCGGCACGCTGGCGATGGCACGCACGATGGACCCGAACTCTGCGACCGCGCAGTTTTTCATCAACCTCGTCGACAACAGCTTTCTCGATGCCGCCAATTCGCGCGACGGCAACGGTTACGCAGTGTTTGGCAAAGTCATTGCCGGCATGGACGTCGTCGACCGCATCAAGGACAGCCCCACCGCCAGCCGCGGCGGGCACGAAAAAGTGCCCGTGACGCCGATCGTGATCCGCAAAGCCACTTTGGAGAAATGAAATGAGCAAGATCGTTGAACTGCAAACCAGCGCGGGCACGATCCGCGTCGAACTCGACGACGCCAAGGCGCCGGCCAGCGTCGAAAATTTTCTCGCCTACGCGCGTGCCGGCCACTACGACGCCACCGTCTTTCACCGCGTCATCAAGGGCTTCATGGTCCAGGGTGGCGGCATGGACGGCAACATGGCACAGAAGGCGACTCGCGCGTCAGTGAAAAACGAAGCCAACAACGGCGTGAAAAATACCAAGTACACGCTCGCGATGGCGCGCACGTCCGACCCCCATTCGGCGACCGCGCAGTTTTTCATCAATACCGCCGACAATGGTTTTCTCAACTTCAAGGCCGAGAACGCGCAGGGCTGGGGCTATGCGGTCTTCGGCAAGGTGGTCGCCGGCACCGAGATCGTCGACAAGATCGAAGGCGTGGCCACCGGCCGTAGCGGCATGCACGACGATGTGCCGGTCGAGGCCGTGACCATCAATCGTGTGGTCGAAATCGAATGAGCTGCGCGAGGCCGCCGCTTCGCCGATGAGCGCCGAACGGCCGTTGCCGGGATCTGCTTCCTCGGCACCCGCGGCAGCGAGCCTCGAAGCGCCCGCCGCTTGGCGTGCGATCGACTTCATCTCCGACCTGCATCTGGATGCCAGCACGCCGTGCAGCTTCGACGCCTTTGCCGCGCACCTGCTACACACCGACGCTGACGGGGTTTTCATCCTCGGCGATTTGTTTGAAGTCTGGGTCGGCGACGATGCACGCGGCGGGGCCTTTGAGCAACGCTGCATCGCCGTGATGGCGCACGCCAGCCGGCAACGCAAGCTGTTTTTCATGGCCGGCAACCGCGACTTCCTGGTCGGCGAGCAGATGCTCGCCGACTGCGGCGCGGCGCTGCTGGCCGATCCGACGCTGCTGCTCGCCTGGGGTCAGCGTGTGCTGCTCAGTCACGGTGATGCGCTGTGCCTGGACGACGCCGACTACCAGCGCTTTCGCGTGCAAGTGCGCAGCACCCGGTGGCAGGCCGACTTTCTGGCGCTGCCGCTGGCCGAACGCGCGGCACAAGCCGCCGCGATGCGCGCTGCCAGCCAGGCCCGCCAGCGAGGCCTGCCCGACCCTGCGCTGTGGGCCGATGTCGATACCGCAGCGGCATTGCAGTGGCTGGCCGCCGCCGATGCAAGCGATCTGGTCCACGGCCACACGCACCGGCCGGGCACCCACCCGCTGGCCGCGGGTCGCGCGCGCCATGTGCTGAGCGATTGGGATCTCGACGGCGACAGGCCCCGCGCTGATGTGTTGCGGCTGAAACCGACCGGGTTGACGCGCATGGCACCGACGACGGCGCGCCGCAGCGCCGCCTGAGCATGTCGACGAGCGCATGGCAAACGCTCGCCCAACGCTGGCGGCGGCACCGTGACGATGCCGCCGCAGCGCGCCGGGCGATCCCTGACGCGCTATGGCGACGCACGCTCAAGCGCTTTCCTTTCCTGCCACGCGACGAGCCGGCGGGTGAGGCTCAACTGCGCCGGATGACGAGCCTGTTTCTCGACCGCAAACAGTTCACCGGCGTGCAGGGCCTGGAGATCACCGACGATATCGCGGTGGCGATCGCGGCGCAGGCCTGCCTGCCGGTGCTGCGCCTGGGCCTGGACCGCTACGACGGTTTTGTCGGCATCGTCGTGCATCCCGGCCAGGCGCTGGCGCGACGCCAAGCCACCGATGACGATGGCATCGTGCACGAGTACGACGAGGTCCTTTCTGGCGAAGCGGTCGAAGGCGGGCCGGTCATGCTGTCGTGGCGCGACGTGCGCGCCTCGGGTGCTTCAGCGGCGATCGGCTACAACGTCGTCGTGCACGAATTTGCGCATGTGCTGGACATGGCCGATGGCCTGGCCGACGGCGTGCCGCCGCTGCCGGCGTCGATCTCGCGCAAGGAATGGCAGATCACCCTGGGTGCCGAGTACGCGCGCTTTTGTGAGCGTGTCGAGCGTGGCGAAGAGACTGCGTTGGACCCGTACGGCGCTGAAGCACCCGAAGAGTTTTTTGCCGTCGCCAGCGAGGGCTTTTTTGTCGCCCCGCGGCTGCTGCGCGACGAACATCCGAAGCTCTACGTGATGCTCACGCGCTTCTATCTGCAGGAGCCGGCGGCCACGGCCGCCGATTGACCACCGCAGCGCGTGGCGCTGCGCGAGGTCACTGCCAGCCGCGTCAGACTGCCGTCGTCTCGGCCTTCGGCTTGTCGCTCTTGCGCGGCGGCTGGATGTCCAGCAGGACCTCGCCCTTGTCGTCGATATCGACGGTCAGCCGGCCGCCGTCAACGAGACGGCCGAAGAGCAGTTCGTCGGCCAGCGCACGCCGAATCGTGTCCTGGATCAGGCGCTGCATCGGGCGTGCGCCCATCAACGGATCGAACCCCTTCTTGCCCAGGTGCGCGCGCAACGCATCGGTGAAAGTGACCTCGACCTTCTTCTCGGCGAGCTGGCCTTCAAGCTGGAGCAGGAATTTGTCGACGACCCGCAGGATGATGGTTTCATCCAGCGCGCGGAAGCTCACCGTGGCATCCAGCCGGTTGCGGAATTCCGGCGTGAACAGGCGCTTGATATCGGCCATCTCGTCACCCTGCTCGCGCTTGTTGGTGAAGCCGATGGTGGCCTTGTTCATCGTCTCGGCGCCGGCATTCGTGGTCATGATGATGATCACGTTGCGGAAGTCGGCCTTGCGCCCGTTGTTGTCGGTCAGCGTGCCGTGGTCCATGACCTGCAGCAGCACGTTGAAGACATCCGGGTGGGCCTTCTCGATCTCGTCGAGCAGCAGCACCGCGTGCGGCTTCTTCGAGATCGCCTCGGTCAGCAGGCCGCCCTGGTCGAAGCCGACATAGCCCGGTGGCGCGCCGATCAGGCGGCTGACCGCGTGGCGCTCCATGTACTCGCTCATGTCGAAGCGGATCAGTTCGATGCCCAGGATGAAGGCGAGCTGCTTCGCAACTTCGGTCTTGCCGACGCCGGTCGGGCCGCTGAACAGGAACGAGCCGATCGGACGCTCGGGCTTGCCGAGACCCGAACGCGCCATCTTGATCGCGGCGGCGAGTGCTTCGATCGCCGGCTCCTGGCCGAAGACGACGCTGTTCAGGTCGCGGTCGAGGCTCTTGAGCTTGGAGCGATCGTCGTTGGAAACGCTGGCCGGCGGGATGCGCGCGATCTTGGCCACGATGTCCTCGACCTCGGCGCGCGTGATGGTCTTCTTCTGCTTGTTCTTCGGCAGGATGCGCTGCGCCGCGCCGGCCTCGTCGAT
>JAYUSP010000046.1:0-2811 GCA_043755615.1 Betaproteobacteria bacterium | reverse complement strand
TGCACGAACTTTGGCGCAACGACCTGGCCATTGAAGTCGTCCAGCGCTTCCGCCACACCCTGGCCACCGGCGAGCCTTTCTGCGTGCCCGAATTCGTTGCGCAACGCCGCGTCGGCGGGCCGCTCGAGCACTACGAATGGCGGCTCAACCGCGTGCCGCTGCCGGGAGGCCGCCATGGCGTGGTGTGCTTCTTCCGCGGCATCTCCGCCGAGGTGCTGGCGCGGCGCGACATCCTCGAGTCGCGCGAGCAGGTGCAGCGCTCGGAAACCCGCTACCGCCGGCTCTACGAGGCCGCCAAGGACGGCATCCTGATCCTCGATGCCGGCAGCGCCAGGATCACCGATGCCAACCCCTTCATCGCCGAGTTGCTGGGCTACACGCACGCCAACCTGGTCGGCAAGGAGCTCTGGCAGATCGGCTTCTTCAAGGACATCGACGAAAACAAGGCCGCGATGCGGACCTTGCAGGAGACCCATTACATCCGCTACGAAGACCTGCCGCTGAAGACCACCGACGGTCGGCTGATCGACGTCGAATTCGTCAGCAACGTCTACACCGAGGGCGCGCAACAGGTCATTCAATGCAATGTTCGCGACATCACCGAGCGCAAGCGGCTCGAAAACGAAGCGCGCCGCTACGCCGAAGAACTGCGGGAGTCCGACCGCCACAAGGACGAGTTCCTGGCGATGCTGGGGCATGAGTTGCGCAACCCGCTGGCGCCGATCCGCAACGCGCTGCACATCATGCGGCTGACCGCGAGCGACAACCCCGCCGTGCAGTCGGTGGCGCAGATGATGGAGCGCCAAGTCGCCCAGATGGTGCGCCTGGTAGACGACCTGCTCGACGTGAGCCGCGTCAGCCGAGGCACGATCGAGCTGCGCAAGGAGACGGTCGACCTGGCCTCGGTCATCAACGACGCCGTCGAGGCCTCGCGCCCGATGTGCGAAAGCATGGGCCACCGCCTGGCCGTCACCCTGCCGCCGCAGCCGGTCTGGCTCGACGCCGACCCGTCCCGGCTGGTCCAGGTGGTGGGCAACTTGCTGAACAACGCCTGCAAGTTCACCGAGCGGGGCGGGCGCATCGGCTTAAGCGTGGCGCTGGAAGACGGCCAGGCCGTGATCCGGGTGCGCGACAGCGGCGTGGGCATCGGGGCCGATCAACTGCCGCGTGTCTTCGATTTGTTCATGCAGGTCGACCGGTCGCTCGGGCGTTCGGTCAGCGGCTTGGGGCTGGGCCTGACCCTGGTGAAGAATCTGATCGAGATCCACGACGGGACGGTCCAGGCGCACAGTGCCGGCCTGGGCCAGGGCAGCGAGTTCGTGGTGCGCCTGCCAGTGCTGGCCACGGTCACACAGGCAGCGCCGAAACCGGTCGCCGCCGAGCCGGCCGGCCAACGCGCGCAACGCGTGCTGGTGGTCGACGACAACCAGGACGCCGCCCAGTCGCTGGCGACCTTGCTGCAACTCAGCGGCTTCGAGACGACCACGGTGTACGACGGCCTCGAAGCGGTGGCGGCGGCAGCCGCGATCCTTCCCGACGTGGTCCTGCTCGACATCGGCCTGCCTACCTTGAACGGTTTCGAGGTGGCCGCGAAATTGCGCCAACAGCCCGGCGGCGCGGCGATGGTGCTGGTGGCCTTGACCGGCTGGGGCCAGGAGCAGGACCGGCGCAAGTCCAGTGATGCCGGTTTCGACCACCACCTGGTCAAGCCGGTGGACATCGACGACCTGATGAAACTGCTGGTCGATCTGCCGCTGGCGGTGCCCGCGAGTTGACGCCACCCGGGGTGTCGGCAAACCCGGCATCCAGACCGGGGTGGCGCCTTCGGGCGCGCTGCTCGGACAGGTTCGAGATCCGCTCAGCCTCCGACTCACGCCGGCGCCTGCGCGCGGGCACCTGTTGGCGTGACACCCCGAGCCGCGCGCGATTCATGTTGCAATCGAGCGATATCAGCATGAGGTTCATGCCATGCGCATTGCGGTGATGGGTTCGGGCGGGTTGGGGGGCTACTTCGGTGCCCGGCTGGGCGCAGGCGGCGCCGAGGTGCACTTCATCGCGCGCGGCGAGCACCTGCGGGCCCTGCGTCGCGACGGCCTGCGCGTCGAGGGGCCGACGGCCCTGCATTTGGCGCGCGTCAGCGCGACCGACGATCCCGCAGAGGTCGGTGTCGTCGATGTTGTGATGCTGTGTGTCAAGCTGTGGGACACCGACACGGCGCTGCGCCAGATGCGCCCCATGGTCGGCCCCGGCACGGCGATCGTCTCGTTCCAGAACGGTGTGCTGAAAGACCAGTCCGTGCGCGCCGCTTACGACGCGGCACACATCATGGGCGGCGTGGGTTATGTCGCGGCCACGCTGGCCGGCCCCGGCGTGATACGCCAGACCGGGCCGATGCAGCGGCTGCTGTTCGGCGAGTTCGACGGCTCGCGCTCGGCGCGCGGCCAGGCGTTGCTGGCGGCCTGCCTGGCGGGCGGCATCCATGCCGAACTGTCCGAAAACATCTTGCGCGAAATCTGGCAGAAGTATGTTTTCCTGGTGGGCCTGTCGGGGACCACGACGACGATCCGCAAGCCGATCGGGCCGATCCGCGAGAACCCGCAGACCCGTGCGTTTTTGCTCGACCTGATGCGCGAGGTGGTTGCCGTCGGCCGCGCCCAGGGTGTCGACCTGGCCGAGGACTACGCACAACTGCGCCTGCAACTGGCGGACGAAGTGGCGCACGACATGACTTCGTCGATGCACCACGATCTCGAACGCGGCAACCCGCTGGAGGTGCGCTGGTTGGCCGGTGGCGTGGTGGAGCTGGGCCGG
>JAYUSP010000045.1:0-2812 GCA_043755615.1 Betaproteobacteria bacterium | reverse complement strand
GCAGGCCGGTCCAGAACTGCGCCTGCGTGCTGTCGCCTGCGCCGGGGAAGAGCTGCTCGACTCGCTGGACGATGGCCTCGCAGCGCACCCGGTTCAGGTCGCGGTCGTAGCCGTTGAACTCAGCCGTGCCGGCGATGCGCAAACGATCGCCCCCCGGCACCGAAGGCGTCGAAGCCGTCGTCAATCGCGAGAAGACGAGCTTGTACTCGTCGTCGGTCAGCGACACCTGGTGCGCCATCGACGTGTCCTTCACCGGCATCGTCACCGAGTAGCCCTTTGCCGGATAGATCGGCAGCCGGATACCCAGCGGCTGCGCGTAAAGCGGGCTCAGGCTGCCCATCGCCAGCACGTACGCATCGGCGCGCAGGCGCTGGAAACGGCCTTCGCTGTCGGTGGCTTCGACGTGGTCGATGCGGCCGCCGGCCTCGCGCAGTGCGGTCACGGTGTGGCTCATCAGGAACTGCACGCCGTCGGCCTCGCAGCGCCGGACCAGCTCGCGCGCGAAGCGGTTGGCGTCGCCCGACTCGTCCTCGGCGGTGTAGGTGGCGCCAGCCAGCTGCGGCCGGATATGGCGCAGCGCGGGTTCAATCATCACCGCCTCGTCGGCGGAGATGACGCGCCGGTCGCAGCCCAGCGCGCGCATCTGCGCGGCCGGGCCCTCGGCGCCGTCAAACTCTTTCTGGCTGGTGTAGAAGTGCAGGATGCCCTGCGTGCGCTCGTCGTAGCTGATGCCGATGTCGCGGCGCAGCTGCTGCAGCATGTCGCGGCTGTAGCTGCCCAGGCGCACGATCTGCTCGATGTTGTGGCGCGTGCGTGCCGGCGTGCACTCGCGCAGGAACTGCAGGCCCCACAGCCACTGGCGCATGTCGGCCCGGATGCGGAAGAGCAGCGGCGCATCTTCCTTGCCCAACCACTGCAGCACCTTCAGCGGCGCGCTCGGGTTGGCCCAGGGCTCGGCGTGGCTGACCGAGATCTGGCCGCCGTTGGCGAAGCTGGTCTCCGCGGCCGGCGAGGCCTGGCGGTCGACGACGGTCACGTCATGGCCCTGCTGGCGCAGGAAGTAGGCCGAGGTGACGCCGAGCAGGCCGGCGCCGAGAACGATGACTTTCATGGGAGAAGACTCCAAAGACGGGTTGCGCGAACGACGGTGAGAGGTCGTTCGCTTGCCGCTCCCCCTGTCCTTGGTACCTGAGAGATTCAGCCCGGTGTTGCGCGCCGGGCCTTGCTCCTTCGGTGCGTCACTGTCGTGACGGCTCTCCAGACGGCGTTGGTGGTGTGCAGTACGGAACCTGAGCGTGCATGGGAGTTTGCGCCTTCGGTGGCTCCGGCTTGCGACGGAGCGCTCTCCTGCGGGATCGGAAATCTATCGCGCCGTGGGCTGCTCCTGCGTGGCGAGGAAACGTTGCGCCAGCAGCACCCAATACGCGCTGCCGACGCCGACGTTGTGATCGTTGAAGTCGTAGCCCGGGTTGTGCACCATGCAGCCGCCTGCGCCGCCGCCATCGCTGTCGCTTGGGCCTGTGCCATTGCCGATCAACAGGTAGCTGCCAGGCACCTGTTCAAGCATGAAGGCGAAGTCTTCGCTGCCGGTCAGCGGCGGGCCTTGCAGCGTCACCTTGTCGGCACCGACAAGTTCGACCGCCACCTCGCGTGCGAATGCGGTCTCGGCTGGCGTGTTGACCAGCACGGCATAACCGGCTCGCCAATCGATTTTTGCCGTGACGCCGAAGCTTTCGGCCTGCGCCGCCACCAGCGCCTTGATGCGGCGTTCGAGCGTGCTGCGCACCTCGCGGTCGAGCGCACGCACGCTGAGCTCGAGTGTGGCGCTGGCCGGGATCACGTTGTTGGCCTTGCCGGCGTGCAGCGCCCCGACGGTGACCACCGCCGCGTGCAGCGGATCGATGTTGCGGGAAACGATGCTCTGCAGCGCCATCACGATGGCGGCCGCGGCGACCACCGGGTCGGCCGTGTGGTGCGGCATTGCGCCGTGGCCGCCGATGCCGTGCAGCGTGACGGTGGCGTAGTCCGACGAGGCCATCGCCGCGCCTTCGCGCAGCACCAGGCGGCCTTGTTCGATGCCGGGCATGTTGTGCATGGCAAAGACGGCGTCGCAGGGGAAGCGCTGAAACAGGCCATCGGCCATCATGCGCAGCGCGCCACCACCGCCTTCTTCGGCCGGCTGGAAGATCAGGTGCAGCGTGCCGTCGAAAGTGCCCTGCTCGGCCAGGTGGCGTGCCGCAGCCAGCAGCATCGCGGTATGGCCGTCGTGGCCGCAGGCGTGCATCACGCCGGGATGCACGCTGGACCACTCGGCCCCGCTGGCCTCGTCGATGGGCAGCGCATCCATGTCGGCACGCAGGCCCAGGCGCTTGGGGCCGCTGCCGCGTACCAGCGTGCCGACGACGCCGGTGCCGCCGATGCCGCGTTCGACCGCATAGCCCCAGCCTTCCAGCTTTTCGGCCACCAACGCGGCGGTGCGGTGCTCCGCGAAGGCCAGCTCGGGGTGGCGGTGGATGTCGCGGCGCAAGCTGATGAACTCGCCGGCCCGGGCCTGCAGCGCGTGCAGCAGGTACGTCACGACCGGCTCCCGCTCACTGCGGCTGCAGGTTGATCTGCTTGGCGATGGCGCGGTAGCGCGCGGTCTCGGTGTCGAAGAACTTGGCCGATTCGGCCAGCGTCATCGGCGCTGATGCGAGCTGGGTTTGCGCCGCCAGTTGCGCGCGCACCGCCGGGTCCTGCAAGGTCTTGCCGATGGCGGCATGCAGCCGCGTGACAACGTCCTCGGGCGTGCTCTTGGGCACCATGAAGCCGG
>JAYUSP010000044.1:0-2812 GCA_043755615.1 Betaproteobacteria bacterium | reverse complement strand
CAAAGCACAGCGATGCCCGTAGGCATCGTGAGCATTTGCAACGCCGCAGCGCGCCCGTACCGCGTGGACTGCGCCGATCCGATTTCAGTGATTCAGTGGACTAACGCACATCGAGGTAAAACCATGAACACCAACCAGATCATCGCCATCGTGCTGATCGTCGCCGGCATCCTGGGCCTGGCCTATGGCGGCTTCAGCTACGACAAACAAACCACGGGCGCCAAGCTCGGGCCGATCGAGTTAAAGGTGACGGAGACAAAAACCGTCAACGTGCCGATGTGGGCCGGCATCGGCGCCATCGTCGCCGGCGGCTTGCTGCTCGTGCTCGGCGGTCGCAAAAATTAGTCGATGACACGCCGATGGGTGCTGGTTGTTGCGGCCATCGGCATCGTCCTTGTCGGTCTGCTGGCCTGGTGGTGGCAACGCGCGCCGAGCGTGGCGGCAATGACGCTGCAAGTCGCACCCCTGGTGCGCACGTTGCAGTTCTCGGCCCGCGTGGCCGCCGCGTCGCGGGTTGATGTCGGCGTCACGGTCACCGGCCGCGTGCTGCAAGTCGCGGTGACCGAGGGCGCGCAGGTCAAAGCCGGCGACCTGCTGCTGCGCCTTGAGAGCGAAGAATTGCAAGCCGCGCTGCGGCAGGCCCAGGCCGGCGAGCGGCAGGCCGCAGCGCGCTTGAGTGGCCTGCGCAGCACCGGACGCAGCAGCGCCGAGGCCGCGCTGGCGCAGACCGATTCGGTGCTGCTCGCCGCGCAAGCCGAGTTGCGGCGCACCCAGGACCTGGTGGCCCGAGGTTTCCTCAGTCCGGCAAGGCTCGACGAAGTGCAACGCAACGTGGCGGTGGCCCTGGCCGGCCAAGCCGGCGCACGCGCGCAACGTGCGGCCAATGCCGACCAGGGCACCGACACGCAACAGGCGCAGGCGCAAGAAGCGCTGGCCCGTTCGGCCACCGCCGCTGCGCGGGCGCGGTTGGCGCAGGCCGTGCTCAGCGCGCCGGCCGATGCGCGTGTGCTGGCGCGGCTTGTCGAGCCGGGCCAGATCGTGCAGCCCGGGCGCGCGCTGCTGACCCTGGCGCTGGCCGGTGCGCCGCAACTGGTGGCACAGGCCGACGAACGTTTCCTCGAGCAATTGCAGGTCGGCCAGAGTGCGACCGTGGTCGCCGACGCCTTTCCCGGCCAGCGCTTTGCGGCCCGTGTGCAGTCGATCGCGCCGCTGGTCGATGCCCAGCGCGGCGCCGTCGAGGTCAAA
Organism: Betaproteobacteria bacterium; assembly: GCA_043755615.1. Taxonomy (GTDB): domain Bacteria; phylum Pseudomonadota; class Gammaproteobacteria; order Burkholderiales; family Burkholderiaceae_C; genus Rubrivivax. The sequence continues at coordinate 1,567 of JAYUSP010000044.1, read as the reverse complement.
TTTTCGCTGCCGCAAGCGGCACCGGCTTTCCTGCGCGAAGACATGACGCTGTCGGTCGAAGTCGAGACCGCACGCCGCGATGCAACGCTGGTGCTACCGGCGGGCGCGGTGCGCAGCGAAGACGGCGCCGGCCGCGCCACGGTGTGGGTCGAACGCGGCGGCCGCGTCGAGGCGCGCGCGCTGCGCCTGGGCCTGCGCACGCTGGATGCGGCCGAGGTGCTTGAGGGCCTGGTCGCCGGTGAGGTGGTGCTGATCGGCGCGGCACCCGAGCCGGGTCGCCGCGTCAAGGCCGAACCCAGCGCCGCAGCGAAGGCGTCAGCGCCCAAGCCCTCGCGCGCCGACGGCGGTGCGGCGCTGACCAATGCGATGGGCCGATGACGGCACTGAGCACCCTGTTCACGGCCTTCGGGTTCGAGCGCCGCGTCGCAACGCGCTTCCTGCGCGAAGGGCGCATGCAGACGCTGCTGATCATCGTCGGCGTGGCCGCCGGCGTGGCCGTGGTGGCCTACATCTCGGCGCTGATCACCGGCTTGCAGAAGAACACCATCGACAAGACGCTGGGCGCGCAGGCGCATGTGACTCTCAGCGAACGCGACGACGTTGTCACGCCGGCGCTTGCAAGCGCGGCCGGCACCAGCGTGCTCAGCCAGACGCAGCCGCGTGCGCAGCGTGCGCGCTCGATCGCCAACTGGCAGGCCCTGGTGCCACTGCTCGAGGCCGAGCCCGGCGTGGCCGCGGTGTCGCCGACGCTCAACGGCGCCGGGCTGGCGCTGCGCGGCGAGGCCGCGAAGTCGATCGCGCTGATCGGCGTCGACCTGGACCGCTACGACCGCATCGTCGGCCTGCGCTCCAAGGTCATCGCCGGCGTCGCGCGGCTGGGCCCCGGCGAAGGCATCATCGGCCGCGAACTCGCCGACGACCTGGGCGTGCGGGTCGGCGACCGCATCGGTCTGACCACGGGCAGCGCCACGGATAGCGACAACAACGCGCTGACCGATTCGCTGCGCATCACGGCGCTGGTCGATCTGGGCCAGCGCGAACTCAACCGCCGCACCGTGATCGTGCCGCTGCGCGCGGCGCAGAGCCTGGTCGGGCTGCCCGGTGGTGCGACCAGCCTGGAGTTGACGCTGAACGACATCTGGTCGGCGCAGACGCTGGCGGCTGGGCTGGCGCAACGCCTGCCGTACAAGGTCGAGAGCTGGCAGGAGGCCAACGCACAACTCGTGTCGGCGCTCAATGCGCAGTCGGTCAGCACCGGCGTGATCCGCCTGGTGGTGATGGTCGTGGTGGTACTGGGCATCGCCAGTGTGCTGGTCGTGTCGGTCGTTCAGAAGCGCCGCGAGATCGGCATCCTGCGTGCGATGGGCGCCACCCAGGGCCAGGTGCTGCGCATCTTTTTGCTACAAGGCGCGATCGTCGGCGCGATCGGTTCGGTGCTGGGCGTGGGCCTGGCGATCGGCCTGATCTGGGCCTTCTCGCGCCTGGCGCTGGGCGCCGACGGGCTGCCGCTGTTCGTGATCACGCTGCACCCGGGTCTGGCGCTGCAAGTCGCTGGCGTGGCCACGCT
>JAYUSP010000043.1:0-2816 GCA_043755615.1 Betaproteobacteria bacterium | reverse complement strand
CCCGGTCGGCGCCTTCAAGCTGCGTGGCGGCCTGGTCTACCTGCATCAACTCGTGCGCCGCGAACCGCAGTGCCGCGGTGTCATCAGTGCCACGCGCGGCAATCATGGGCAATCGATCGCCCGCGCCGCGGCGGCACACGGGCTGGCCGCGACGATCGTCGTACCGCAGCGCAACTCGGTGGAAAAAAACGCCGCGATGCGCGCCCTCGGCGCCGAACTCGTCGAGCACGGCCAAGATTTCCAGCAGGCGCGTGAATACGCCGCCGCGCTGGCCGCCGAACGCGCGCTGCACTTCGTGCCGTCGTACCACCCGGACCTGGTGCTCGGCGTGGCGACCTGCTGGATCGAGTTTTTCCAGGCCGTGCAGCCTGATGTGGTCTTCGTGCCGATCGGCCAGGGCTCGGGCATCTGCGCCTGTGCATTGGCGCGCGCCCATACCGGCGTGGCCACGCGCATCGTCGGTGTCGTTTCGGCGCATGCCACGGCCTATCTCGACTCGTTTCGGGCCGGCCGCGCGATCGAAGCACCGGTGACGACGCTGCTTGCCGACGGCATGGCCTGCCGCGTGCCGGATGAAGCCGCACTCGCCGTGATCCTGGACGAAGTCGACGACATCGTTGCCGTCAGCGACGACGAGATCGCCGCCGCGATGCGGGCGCTTTTTTCCGACACCCACAATGTCGCCGAAGGGGCCGGCGCAGCTGGGCTGGCCGCCGCGATGCAGCCGGCTCAAGCCCGGCGCTGGCAGGGCAAGACCGTGGGCCTGACACTCAGCGGCGGCAATGTCGACCGCGCTGTCTTTGCGCGTGTGTTGGCCGGCTGAGCACGGCGGCTGAAAGAAAACATCCATGACGATCGAGCTGTTTCGTGACGACGCCACGCTGCTTGAATGCAGCGCCACGGTGGTCTCGGTGGACGAGGCCGGCATCGTGCTCGACCGCACCATCTTCTATCCACTCGGCGGCGGCCAGGCGGGTGACGCCGGTACGCTGACCAGCACGTCAGGCGTGGTGCTGGCGATTGCGGATACGCGCAAGCACCCCAGCCTGCCGGGCGCAATCGTGCATGTGTTGGTGCATCTGCCGGGCGTTGAACCGGGTGCCGGCGTCGACGCGGCCGCGCATCTCGCCGACTTCTCGCCTGGCACTCAGGTCACCGCGCGCATCGATGCCCGCCGCCGCCGCGCGCACATGCGCTTTCACACCACAACGCACCTGTTGTGCGCGCTCGTTCCCCATCCGGTGAACGGCTGCTCGATCACTGCGACTTACGCGCGCTTGGACTTCCACATGAACGAGCCGCTCGACAAAGAGGCGCTCACCGCCGGCATCTGGCGCCTCGTCGCCGAGGCGCATCCGGTGCGCCAGCGCTGGATCAGCGAGGCCGAACTCGACGCCAACCCGCAGCTCGTGCGCAGCATGAGCGTGCAGCCGCCGCGAACCGCGTCGGGCCTCGGCCGCGTGCGCCTGCTCGAAATCGTCGGCGTCGACCTGCAGCCCTGCGGCGGCACGCATGTGGCCAACACCGCCGATATCGGCGATGTCATCGTGACCAGGATCGAGAAGAAGTCGGCGATGACACGACGGGTCGTGCTGGGTTTCGCAGCGTCAGTCGCGTCCGTCGCGCCAGCCGGGCCAGCCGACGGCTGACCCGGCTTTTGCTCGACCTTATCGAGCGGGCGCCTGGAACGTGTCGTGGCAGTTCTTGCAACCCGCGCCCACGGTTCCGGCCGCGGTCTTGATCTGGTCGATATTGCCCGAACGACCCGCCACCACCAGTGCGGCAACACTTTCCTGGCTCTTGGCGACAGCGGCGTTCCACTTGTCTTTGTCCGACCAGATCTCGGGTTTGGCGCGCGTATTGCCGCCCTTGTCGCTGCCGTCTACAAAGGCTACGAACTGCATGCGGTTGAGCATGGCCACGATTTCGATCTGCTCCGACGCAACCTTGGCGTCAAACGGAACTCGCCCATTGGCCATCGCGAAGACGCGGCCGAGGTGGTTGCCCTGCAATGCCATCGCGCTCTGGCGATACTTGATCGCGTCTTCGGGCTTCTGGAACTGCGCCGCGGCAGGCAACGCGAATACGGTGCCAGCGGTCAGCGTCAGGGCTGCGACAAGTCGAACGAGTTTCATGCGGCAATACCTCCAGGAATGTTGGGGAGCGTCGGGACCGCGCAGTGTAGGCAGATTGAAAAAAGTCTGCATCGCGCCCGCCCCGCTGGACGGGCCGCGCAGCGCCGCGTTATGGTTTGCCCTCGGCGCCGTCGCGCCCAGGAGTGCCGATGATGACTGCGATGACAAGTCAAACCACCGCTGCGCCGCCTGCCCGGGTGCGCGTCTGGGACCTGCCGACCCGCGTTTTCCATTGGTTGCTCTTTTTTGCCATCGTCGGCTCGGTGGTCAGCGCCAAGGTCGGCGGCAACGCGATGGTCTGGCATATGCGCCTGGGTTATCTGGTCTTTGCGCTGCTCGCCTTTCGCATCGTCTGGGGCCTCATTGGCGGGCACTGGTCGCGCTTTGTAAACTTCATCTACGCCCCGACCACGCTGCTGCGCTATCTGCGTGGCGAGCAGCGGCCGGGCGACCACTTCGAGGTCGGCCACAACCCGCTCGGTGCGGGTTCGGTCTTTGCGTTGCTCGGCGTTCTGGCACTGCAGGTCGGCACCGGCCTCTTTGCCGACGACGAGATCGCCACCGTCGGCCCGCTGAACCGCTTTGTCAGCACTGCCACCGGCCTGGCCGCCAGCGACTGGCACAAAAACTGGGGTCAGTGGATCCTGCTGGCGCTGATCGCGCTGCACATCGCGGCGATCG
>JAYUSP010000042.1:0-2822 GCA_043755615.1 Betaproteobacteria bacterium | reverse complement strand
CCTCCAGCGCCTGCGCCGCCGCAGCGAGCACATCACCTTCTTTGATGACGCGTGTGTAGGGCGTTAGCAATTGCACCAACTGCCCGTAAATTTTCGGCGCGCCGGCCACCACTTCACGCTGGTAGAGAAAGTCCGACTCGCCGGTGAAGTTGCCGATCAGGCCACCGGCCTCGGTGATCATGAGCGAGCCAGCAGCAACGTCCCAGGGGTTGAGGCCGGTCTCGAAGAAACCGTCGTACCAGCCGGCGGCGACATAACAAAGATCCAGAGCGGCGGCACCGGGGCGGCGCAGGCCGGCGCAGTTTTGCATGACCTCTTCAAACATCTTCATGTAGCGCTTGAAGTTGTCGCCCTTGCGGAAGGGGAAGCCGGTGCCGATGAGTGCCTCGGCCATGCGGATGCGCTTGGAGACACGCAGCCGGCGGTCGTTCAAGAAGGCGCCGCGCCCGCGTGAGGCGAAAAACATGTCGTTGCGCGTGGGGTCGTAGACGACGGCCTGCTGCACCACGTTGCGGTGCGCCAGCGCGATGGACACGGCGTACACCGGGAAGCCGTGCAGGAAGTTGGTGGTGCCGTCCAGCGGGTCGATGATCCAGAGGAATTCGCTGTCTTGCGCGCCGCGCTCTCGGCCCGACTCTTCGGCCAGGATGCCGTGGCCGGGGTAGGCGTCGAGCAAGATGTCGATGATCGCGTTTTCAGCCGCGCGGTCGACTTCGCTGACGAAGTCGTTGGGGCCTTTGCTGCCCACCTTGATGACTTCGAGGTCAAGTGCGGCGCGGTTGATGATGGAGCCAGCTTGGCGTGCCGCCTTGATGGCGATGTTGAGCATGGGGTGCAGTGCTTGCGACATGGGCGGCCTGGGCGGGGTTGGGTGGGGCAGTGCGATCAGCGGTTGAAAAGAGCGTCGCGGTGACAATGCAGCCCCGCGTGAGGAGGCCGCATTTTAGGCGTGCCGCGCGGCTCCCTCGATGACACCCTTCACCACCGATCCCACGCGCTTTGTGCTCGTGCAGCCCAGCCACGGCGGCAACGTCGGTGCGGCGGCGCGCGCCATCAAGGTCATGGGCTTTCACGAGCTGGTGCTGGTGCAACCACGCTTTGCCGATGTGCTGACGCGCGACGAGACGCTGGCCATGGCCAGTGGCGCCACCGAGGTGCTAGCCAGCGCGCGCATCGTCGCGACTTTGGGCGAAGCGCTGCAGGGCTGCACCTGGGCCTGCGCCACGGCCATGACGCCGCGCGACTTCGGCCCTGCCACCTTCGCGCCGCGCGAGCACTTCGCAAGTCTCGCGGCGAGTACGCACCGCGTCGCGCTGGTCTTCGGGCCCGAGCGCACGGGGTTGAGCAACGACGATGTCTACCGCTGCCAGGCTTGCATCAGCGTGCCCACACACCCGGACTACGGCTCGCTCAACTTGGCGCAGGCGGTGCAGCTCATCGCCTACGACTGGCGCCAGGCGCTAGGCGGGTTTGACGTGACCCCGCGCACCGCCGACCCCGTGCGCGCCGACGCGGCGGCCATCGACGGCTTGCTCGCGCATTGGCAGCAAACGCTGGTGGACATCGGCTACCTCGACCCCGCCGCGCCGAAGAAGCTGCTGCCGCGCCTGCGCCAGTTTGTGCAGCGCGCGCAGCCGACGGCCGAAGAAGTCCACATCCTTCGCGGCATTGCCCGCGCCGCTACACTGAAACGCCCCACCTGAAGCGCTGCGCCATGTTCAGCCGAATTCGAGAAGACATCGCCTGCATCCTTGAGCGCGACCCTGCCGCGCGCTCGGCCTGGGAGGTGTTGACCTGTTACCCGGGCTTGCACGCACTGGTGTTGCACCGTCGCGCACATTGGTTCTGGCAGCGTGGCTGGCGCGTGACGGCGCGCTTCATCTCGCATATTGCGCGCTTTTTTACCGGCATCGAAATCCACCCCGGCGCAGCCATAGGCCGCCGTGTCTTCATCGACCACGGCATGGGTGTCGTGATCGGTGAAACGGCCGAGATCGGCGATGAATGCACCATCTACCAGGGTGTGACCTTGGGCGGCACCTCGCTGACCGTCGGCGCCAAGCGCCACCCGACACTCGGCCGCGGCGTGATCGTTAGCGCCGGGGCGAAAGTGCTGGGCGGCTTCACCGTGGGCGACGGCGCCCGCATCGGCTCCAACGCGGTGCTGCTGCAGGCCGTGCCGGCCGGCGCCACGGCGGTCGGCATCCCGGCGCGCATCGTGCAGAAGTCGGCCGACGTGCAGCGTGAGGAGGCGGCGTCGAAGATGGGCTTCTCGGCCTATGGCGTGACGCAGGGCGACGACCCGGTGGCGCAGGCGATGAAAGGCTTGATCGACAACGCCTCGGGCCACGAGCACCAAATTGCGCTGCTGTGGCAAGCCATCGAAAAACTCTCGGCGCGCTCGCGTGAATTGCCGGGTGAGGACTGCGTGCCGCAGGACGCCCAGACTACCGAGACCTTTGACGCCGAGCGCTTGAATCGGCTGGTGAAATAACTTACGACGTACGCGGTGGGCGCAGCGCGTTTTTCGGCCGGAAGGCTTTGCAGACCGACTCGTCGGTTTCCAGGTAAGGCCCACCCATGAGGTCGATGCAATAGGGCACGGCGGCGAAGATGCCGTGCACCGGCGGGCTCATGCCGGGCAGGCCTTGTAGCGTCTCGGTGATCGACTTCGGCTGCCCAGGCAAGTTGATGATCAGCGCCTTGCCGCGGATCACCGCCACTTGGCGCGACAAGATCGCCGTGGCCACGAAGTTCAGGCTGATCTGGCGCATCTGCTCGCCAAAGCCCGGCATCACTTTGTGCGCCACCGCCAGCGTGGC
>JAYUSP010000041.1:0-2825 GCA_043755615.1 Betaproteobacteria bacterium | reverse complement strand
ACATCGCGCCCGGCCCGCCGGCGAGCAGCGCCAGCGCGCGCTCTGGCGGCCATGAAAATGTCGGCAGCAGCTCGACGCTGTCGAGCACCCCCAGCCGCCCGCTGGTACCGGCGCCGACATAGACCAGCCGCCCGCCGGCCAACAAGCGTGGCAGCGCGGCGTCGACGGCCGCGGCCAGTGCCGGGCCGGCAGCGCTCACCGCAGCGGCGGCGAGTTGTTGGTCGGCGATCAGCGCATCGACGAGTTCGGCACTTGCATAGCGGTCGAGTTGAGTATGCAGCGCGCTCGGGGTTTCGGTTTTCAGCAGGCTCATCAAGTCTGTCCCAGGCGCCGCGCCACACGCGGGCTTTCATTGCCGACCCGGCACACCGCACTGAGCACGATCGCATCACATTCGGCACCGAGGTCGATGAAACGATCATGCCCGGGCTGCACCACAAACCGCCACTGGCCGGCCTCGCGACGCCAGACGGCCCAGACGAATACCGGCTTGCCGCGGCCGGGCTTGGCGATGCAGCGCCTGCCGTCGAGCCGCAACGTGGGTGCGGACGGCGCCTGGTCGTCGAGCCAGGGTGAGGCGGGCGCCAGCGCAGCTTGTGCATAGGCGCCGGCTTTCAGGCGGGTGGCGATGCCATCGCGGTCCTGCATCAAGGCGACCATGCTGAAGTGCACATGACCCGGTGTCTGCACGCCACCGGCAGCGCCCAGGCGCCGGCGCGCCAGCGTGATCTGCTCGCTGATCTCGGCGGGCCCCCAAGCGTTTTGTGGCGCGCCGATGCGGCTGGTGTAGAGCCCGGGCCAGACCGGCCGCCCACGCGGGTTCTGCGCCAGCCAGTAGTCGAGCAGCACCGGAAAAGACTGCGCCGCGCGGTCGATCGACCAATAGAGCTGCGGCACCAGGTAGTCAAGCCAGCCCTCGCTGAGCCAGAGCTCGACATCGGCGTACAGCCTGTCGAACTGGCTGAAACCTTCGATGCCCGGTGGCCGCCGGTCGGGCCGGCCGATGCCAAACGGGCTGATGCCAAAACGCACCCCCGGTTTGATCTCGTGCACGCTGCGGTACAGGCGCTGCACGAGGCGGTTGACGTTGTCGCGTCGCCAGTCGTCGCGCACCAGCGTGCCCCCGCCTTGCAGATAACGCAGCCAAGCCGGGTCGTCGGGAAAGGGCTGGTCGACACCGTCCTTTTGCACCGGGTAGGGATAAAAATAATCGTCGAGGTGGACGCCGTCGATGTCGTAGCGGCGCACGACATCGGCGACCACCGCCAGTGTGCGTTCGGCCGCCGCGCCCTCGCCGGGGTCCATCCATTGCTGGTCGCCATAGGTCTTGACGGCTTCGGGCCGCAGCTTGGCCAGATGCGGTGCGACGAGTGCCGACCTGGCCGCCGAATGCCGCGCCCGGTAAGGGTTGAACCAGGCATGCAGTTCGAGGCCGCGCCGGTGCGCCTGCGCGACCCAGAACGACAGCGGGTCGTAGGCCGGCTGCGGCGCGCGGCCCTGGGTATCGCTCAAGTACTCGCTCCACGGCTCCAGCGCCGAGGCGTAGAGCGCGTCGCCGGCAGGGCGCACCTGCAGCACGATGGCGTTCAACCCGATGTCGCGCGCCCGGTCGAGCAGCAACAGCGCCTGCGCCTGCTGCATGTCCGACGGCAAGCCCGGCCGGCTCGGCCAGTCGATATTGACGACAGTGGCGACCCAGGCGGCGCGGAATTCGCGTGGCGCCGACGGCGGCAGTTCCTGCGCCGGCAGGCCGGCGCCCGCGCTTGCCGCATCACCCGGGTCACCCGCGCCGGCGCTCCCGGCTGACGATGTGGGCGGTGGCACTCGCGTAGTGCCGATCGCCGCACAACCCGAAGCCAGCGCCGCCGCGCCGGCGATCAAGCCGCGTCGCTGCAAGCGGGGCCGAGCTGGCTGGGTCATCTGCTCAAGGCGTGTTCAGCACATGCAGCAGTGCCGCGGTTTGTGCATCCGGCGTGCCGTCGTGTTTTTCTGGCCGGAAGCGCATCTGAAATGCCGCCAGCGCATCGCGTGTTGCGTCGTCGAATCCGCCGGTCTGCGGCAGCGCAAAACCATGCGTCTGCAGCGCCTTCTGGAACCAGGCGATATCGGGCGCATTCAACTCGAAGACACTGCGCTGCGCCGCCACCCGCGCTGCGTCGGGCCACGCGATCAGGCCCTCGTCGGCCAGGCGCTTCCAGGGAAAAGTCGGCCCCGGGTCTTGTTTGTATTGCGGCAGCACATCGCTGTGGCCGACGATGCGCTCCGGGCGGATCTGGTGGCGCTTGACGATGTCCTTGATGAGTGGGATCAGCGCGTCGATCTGCGCCTGCGGGTACGGCTGGTAGACCCGCCCCTGCGGCGTTTCGATGAAACCCGGATGAACGATTTCGATGCCGATCGAGCTGGCGTTTAATTGGCCATGACCACGCCAGTAACTTGGCCCCGAGTGCCAGGCGCGCCGGTTCTCGTCGACCAGCCGGTAGATGCGCGGCGGGCTGTGGTCGGTGACCAGGTAGTGCGACGAGACCTCGCCTTCGGTGAGGATCTTCAGCGACGATTCAAAATTGCCGACCGTGTAGTGGATGACCAGAAACAGCACCCGGCTGTCCTGGCCTTTCGAGTTGTAGCGGGTATCGATCGGCACGCCGCCGGAAGTCAGCAGCGGCGGTGCGGCGCAGCCGGTGAGCAGGGCAACCACGGCGATCGCTGCCGCTGCGGTGAAAGGTTGGGGGCGCGAGGTTGGCGCTGTCTTGATCATGGTCCGTCGTCAAGTGGCAATGGTCGATGGTCGATGGTTCAGGCTTGTTCCTGGCGCAACGCCAGCA
>JAYUSP010000040.1:0-8400 GCA_043755615.1 Betaproteobacteria bacterium | reverse complement strand
CAGGGCCGACTCGTGTTGGCCGTGATCCACAGCGAAGAAGTCGCGGCCAGCATGGGCGTGAACGTGTCGCGCGTCTATATGTTCGCGTTCGCGATCGGCATTTTTCTGGCCGCGATCGGCGGCGCGTTCACGGCGCCGATGATCTCGGTGCAGCCCGGCGTATCGGTGGGCGTGATCATCGTCTCGTTCGCGGTCGTCATCATCGGCGGCCTGGGCAGTATTCCAGGCGCCGCCATCGGCGCCCTCATCGTCGGCCTGGCGCGGTCTTGCGCGGTGCACCTGTGGCCGGTGGCGGAGCTGTTCTCGATTTACATCGTGATGGCGATCGTGCTCATGTTTCGCCCCGAGGGGCTGTTTCAGCAGGTTCAGGCGCGCAAGATATGAGAACTGCGCTGATCACGAATCGTGCCGGGTCGCGCGAGGAGGGTGAGTCCGCGCTCGGCCCTTTGCTGCCCTTTGAACGTCCGCTTTACGTGCGACGCTCGGCGCAGCGCGGCAGGGGGCACCCGGCGGGGGCTCATGCTGGGGCGGTCTACGCTTCGCTGCGACTCCACTGCGCTGCTCGGCCTGGGGTCGCGCCGCTGAACTCGCTGCGTTCGCTGCGCTCACTCTGCTCAAACAAACGCGGCGAGTCAGATGTGGAAGCGCGCTGGCGCGCGCCGACCCCAGTCCTGTGCTGCTCGTCGCCCCAGAAATCGCCCCCACCGGGTGCCCCCCGCCGCGCTCCAACCGTTCGGTTCTCTGCGACGAAAACCCAAGAGGTCGCGGCAAACGCGCGCCTTTGCACGTCCGGGCGGGTGTCAGAGGTGTGGCGAAACGCACGTGGTGTTCGCAACGCAGACCTCGAGAGTGGCAGCGCGAAAGGCGGTACCCGCAGGGGGCGATTTCTGTGGCGGCGCGGAGCGCAGCCTTGGAGTCGGCGCGCGCAGCGCGCATCCAAAACTGACTCGCCGCACCTGTTTGAGCGTAGCGAACGAAGTGAGCGCAGCGAGTTTGCGACGCGACTCCAAGGCGATGCAGTGCGCCCGGACACAGAACAGTCCCTGCGGACTGTTCTGTGTCTGGCGCACGCCGTGGCGCCTGCAAGCGCCACGGCACACAGCGCATTCGCAGCGAAGCGTAGACCGCCACAGCATGAGCCCCCTGCGGGTAGCGCCTGCCGCGCCGCGCCGAAGCTGACATGCAGAAGGGAACCCGAACGAACGGCAGCAAAGGACCGAAAGCGGGCCTTGCGTGGCAGCCTCGGCGCTTCAGGCATCGCGAGTGGCGCACGTGCCGTGGAGTCACTGAAGTGAGCGCCGCCCTGGCCAAGCCAGTCCGAGCGCTGGGCGCTCAATCCGCGCCGGGCACGCGCTTTCTCCTCGCGGGAGTGGCTTTCACCGTGCTGCTCGTCATCGCTGGCCTGTTCATGCCGAAGTGGTTGACCTTTCTGATCACGATGGCCGCGTCGCATGGACTGGTGAGTTTGGGCATCGTGCTGTTGATGCGCGGCGGCGTCGTGTCGTTCGGCCAGGGTCTGGTGTTCGCTGCGGGCGCTTATGCCGCGGCGCTTGGCTTCACCAAACTCGGCATCACGGATGCAGTAGGCCTGGCGCTGCTCGGCGGTGCCGCGGCAACGCTGCTCGCTGTGCCATTTGCACCGCTGCTGTCGCGCTACCGCGGCATCTTCTTCGCGATGCTGACGCTGGCACTGTCGATGGTGCTATTCGGCCTGCTCTCAAAATCCGGCGCGGTCGGCGGCAGCGACGGCATCACGGTGGCCAAGCCGACGTTGTTTGGCTCAGGCTTGCCCGCCGGCCACAGCGACTTCGTGCTCTACGCGCTGACGGTGGTGCTCGGTGGCCTTGCAGCCTGGGGCGTGACGGTCTACAACCGTTCGGTCGCCGGCCTCATCGCGCAGGCGGTGCGTGGCAATGCGCTGCGCGTCGAATACCTCGGCGCATCGGCAAAAGCGTCGCTGGCCACCAGCTTCGTGCTGTGCAGCCTGCTCGGTGGCATGGGCGGCGCGATCACCGCGCTGGTGCTCGGCCATGTCGAGCCGAACTTCAGCAACTGGACGACCAGCGGCGAGTTTGTGTTTGTCGCCGTGCTCGCCGGCCACACGAGTGTTGCCGCGGTGTTTGTCGCCTCGCTGGTGCTGGAGATCGTGCGCTCGTTTTCGAACCTGTATTTCCCCAACACCTGGCAGTTGGCGCTGGGCGCGTTTTTGCTGCTCGTGATCCTGTTCCGCCCTGATGGCATCGGCTCGCTGTGGGCGGGCAAGAGGAAGACAAAATGACCGCGCCGCTGCTGTCGGCACGCGGCTTGAACAAACGATTTGGCGCGGTGGTTGCTGCCGATGCGATCGATATCGACGTGCCGGCCGGCCAGCGGCTGTCGGTGATCGGCAGCAACGGTGCCGGCAAGACGACCTTCGTGAATATGGTCACCGGCTATCTCAAACCCGACAGCGGCCAGATCCAGCTCGACGGCCAAGACATCACCCGGCTGGACCACCGCAGCATCGCGCGCCTGGGCATCTGTCGATCGTTCCAGATCCCGCAGTTGTACCTGGACTTGAGCGTTTTCGCCAACCTGCTCGTCGCGGTGGCGGCGGTCGATGGCGCACCGTCGTTGTGGCGTGCCGCCGACGGCGCCGCAGCGCGCCGCCGCGCCGACGAGTTGATGCAACGCTTCGGCCTCGGCGCCGACGCCGGGCGGCCGGTCTCGGAGCTGGCCGGCGGTGTGCGCAAGGTGCTCGATATCGCGCTCGCACTGGCGCGCCGGCCCAAGTTGTTGCTGCTCGACGAGCCGACCTCGGGGGTCAGCGCCGATGAAAAATTCACGGCCATGCGGCGGGTCATGGAAGCCCTGGCCGGCGAAGCCGCGACGGTCGTCTTCATCGAACACGATATGGACATCGTGGCCGAATTTTCCGAACGTGTGCTGGCGTTCTACAGCGGCCGCGTCATTGCCGACGGCTCGCCGGCGCAGGTGCTGGCCGACGCTGATGTGCAGCGCTACGTGACGGGAAATGCAGTCATCGGCAACGCAGCCGCGGGGAGCCCAGGATGAGTGTGCTGCTGCATGTCAACCACCTCGCCGCCAGCATCCAGGCGATGCCGGCACTGCGCGACCTGTCGCTGCATGTCGATGAAGGCGAGATGGTCTGCCTGGTCGGGCGCAACGGCGCCGGCAAGACGAGTTTCATGCGCGCGGTGATGGGCCATCTGCCGGCCGCGGCTGGCGAGATTGACTTTGCCGGCAGCAGCCTGAAGAGCTTGCCGCGCCACGCCCGCGCTGGCTTGGGCATCGGCTATATGCCCGAAGACCGCGGCCTGGTGCCGCAGTTGACGGTTGAAGAAAACATCCTGCTGCCGGTGTGGGTCAGCGGAGGGCGGCTGCAGCGCAGTGAGAGGCTGGCGCTGGCCTACCGGCTGCTGCCCGAGGTCGAGCAGATGAAAGACCGGCGTGCGCTGCTGCTGTCGGGCGGGCAGCAAAAGCTCGTCGCGCTGGCCCGCGCGCTGGCCGTGGGTACCCGGCTGCTGCTGCTCGACGAGCCGTTTGAAGGTGTCGCGCCGGCGCTCGCACAGCGCCTGGCCGAAGTCATCCACGCCTTGCAGGGCACGACGCTGGCGGTGCTGATCTCGCAGTCCGACGTACACCATGGCGCGGCGCTGTTCGTGCGCCGGTACACCATCGAGCGCGGCGCAAATGCAATCGTCTCAACGGCCGGTGCATCGACCAGCGCGGCAGCCACCACAGCGGCATGATGGCCCTATCCCGGCACTGCCGCGGCACTGCCCTCGCAGTGCCCCCACACTGCCCGCGATGACTGCATCTTGGCCATCGAAACATTGGCCGGCCGCGCCACTGATGCGCGACGAGGCCCACTTTGGCGACCGCGTCGTGCGCTGCTTCGAGCAGCGCCCGCGCAGCGTGCATGCGCTGCTCGAACGGGCGGCGCTGCAGAACCCCGACGGCGAAGCGTTGGTCAGCGGCCAGCGCCGCGAGACCTGGCGCTCGCTGGCCACGATCGTCGGTGCCACCGCGGGCGGGCTGCAATCGTGCGGCGTGCAGCGCGGTGACCGCGTCTTGCTGCTGCTCAAGAACGGGCCTGAATTTGTCATCGCCGCCTGCGCGCTGGCGCAGCTCGGCGCGGTCGCGGTGCCGCTGTCAGTGCGCAGCGCGGCACCCGAGGTCGACTATGTCGCCGCGCAGTCCGGCGCGATGCTGGCCATCAGCGAAGACATGCTCGAGCCGCTGCTGCCGGCCGGCCTGGCACGGGTGCTCGTCAGCAGGTTTGCGGACCTCGCAGCGGACCCGGCCACAGACCCAGTCACGAACCCGGCCACGAAAGCCGGCCACGTCGCTGCGTCGCCGACGGCCGTGGTCGACGAAGAAGATACCGCAGTCATCCTGTACACCTCGGGCACCACCGGCCGACCCAAGGGCGCGATGCTCACGCACCTGAACATCGTGCACTCGGCGATGCACTACCAGGCCTGCATGGCGCTTGGGGCCACCGACCGCAGCCTGGTCGCGGTGCCGCTGTCGCATGTCACCGGCCTCGTCGCGCAGATGCACACGATGCTGCTTTGCGCCGCCACGCTGGTCTTGCTGGACAACTTCAAGGCGGCGGCGTTTTTGCAACTCGCGGCGCGCGAGAAAATCACCCACACGCTGATGGTGCCGGCGATGTACCAGCTCTGCCTGCTGCAAGACAACTTCGGCGCGCACGAGCTGTCGGCCTGGCGCGTCGGTGCCTACGGCGGCGCGCCGATGGCACCGGCAACGATTGCCGCGCTGGCCGCTGCGCTGCCGGCGTTGACCCTGCTCAATTGTTACGGCGCCACCGAAACCACGTCGCCGGCAACGGTGATGCCCTCCGGCGGCACCGCCGCGCATCCGGGCTCGGTCGGCGTTGCGGTGCCTTGCGGCGATCTGCGTGTCGTCGACGGCGATGGCCGCTTGCTCCCCGCCGGCGAGACGGGCGAGATCCACCTCGGCGGGCCGATGGTGGTCAAGGGATACTGGAACGACCCGCAGGCCACGGCGGAGAATTTCAGCGCCGGCTTCTGGCATTCGGGCGACCTCGGCCGCATCGACGAAGACGGTTTTGTGCAGGTTCTCGACCGCATCAAGGATGTCATCAACCGCGGCGGCTACAAGGTATTTTCAAGCGAGGTCGAAGCGGTGCTGGTGCAGCATCCGGCGGTGATCGAGGCCGCAATCGTGGCTTATGCCTGCCCGGTTCTGGGCGAGCGGGTGATGGCTTTTGTGAGCATCAAGGCCATCGTCGCGGCCGACGATCTGAAGGCCTTTTGTGCGCAACGGCTGGCCGACTACAAGGTGCCCGAGCGCTGGTCGCTGCGAGATGAGCCGCTGCCGCGCAATGCCAACGGCAAGCTCATGAAGCGGGCGTTGCGCGAGAGCGCATGAACCGGGCCAGCGATGATGCGTTTGTCCGCTCGTTGTGCCGTCATCGCAGCCTGCGTCGCGGCCTGCATCGCGGCAGTGTCCCTGCCCGCGGCGGCGCACCCGCACTTTGTTTTCAGCTACCAGGTCGAGCCGCTGATCGAAGCACGCGCCGTCATCGGCCTGCGTGTGCACTGGTGGGTCGATGCGCTGGCCAGCGCGCAGATCCGCGCCGCCGCCGACATCAACCTCGACGGCCGGCTCGACGCCGAAGAGCTGGCCGCATTTGCCCGCGGCAACGACCGATTGCTGCGGCCGCAGCGGTATTTCATCCGCGTGGATGACGCGAGCGGTGCCGCACGCGATGACGCCGGGCAAGTCGCCACCGCAGCCAACGCCGAAGCAGCGGCCTCAGAACCACCAACGATTGACCTGGACGTCAGCCAGCCGCTCGGCGCAGTCGACGAGGGCGAGGCCGGCATCCGGCTGCACTTCGAGCTGCGCTTCAGCGACAGCGCACGAGCCAGCGCCATCGGCGTGCGCTTCTTCGACCCCACCTGGAACGTCGCGTTGACCCCGCATGCCGCCATGCTGTCGGTCGCGGCCGAACCGCCGAAGGCCTGCCGCGCGGAGCTGCGCGCACAAACCCTGGCTACTTTCGGCTGGGGCGAGCAACAGGTCGCTCGTGTTGTATTTCGATGTGCGCCTGCGGAGCCGGTCCGGCTGCAAGCGCGCAGATCCATCAGCCCCCGGACCCACCCAGAGGAGATAAAAGAATGACGACTCGGTTTTCTTTCGCTGCCGTTGCGACGGCGCTGATCACGGCCGCCACCGCGGTATCGGCACAACCCTACGAGAGCTGCCACAAGTCCAAATACGGTGCTGACGACCAGGCCGGCGCACTGAACAACATCACCAGCGCCAACACCCTGGCAGCGACCAAGCTGGTCAAGCAGGGCAAGGCGATGCGCATGGGCATCGAGACCAACAGCAAGACCCCCGCCTTCGCGCCGCGCACTTTCTCGGTGACGGTGCTGACGCCGGGCCAGGAGTACGGCCGCTCGCTCGGCGAAACCAAGACCAACTACAACGACGACATCATCATGGGCTGGGTCGGCATCGGCAGCCAACTCGACGGCCTGGGCCACATCGGCATCGACGGCATCTACTACAACTGTCGCAAGGGCGCCGACTTCGTCACCGCTGGCGGCTTGCAGAAATACGGCATCGAGACCGTGCCCGCGATCGCCACCCGCGGCGTGATCCTGGACATGGTGGCACTGACCGGCAAGAGCCCGGTGCCCGAAGGCACGGCCTTCAACAAGAAGGAAATCGACGCCGCGCTTGCACGCCAGGGCAACATGAAGATCGGCAAGGGCGATGTCGTGATCTTCCACACCGGCTGGACGCAGCTCATCGGCAAGGACGACAAACGTTATGGCAGCGTCGAGCCGGGCTTGGGGATAGAGGGCGCGCACTACCTGGCCTCGCTTGGCGTATCGATGGTCGGCGCCGACACCTGGGGGCTGGAGGTGCTGCCCTTCGAAGTGCCGTCCAAGGTCTTCCACGTGCACCAGATCCTGCTTGCGCAGCATGGCATCTTCATCCTGGAAAACGTGGTCAGCGACCAGGCTGTGAAGGACAAGGTCTATGAAGGCCTGTTCACGCTTGGGCCTTCGCGCGTGACCGGTGCGGTGCAGGCGATCATCAACCCGATCTTCTTGTACTGACCTCAGCGCTGCCGCGCGCCCGGCCAGCCGGCGCGCGGCGGGTGCGATGCAGGTGACGGCCGGCGCCGCAGCGGCGGCGGGCCGGCTTCAGCCGTGTTTGTCGCGTTTGTCGCGTTTGCCGCGTTCACCAAACAGCCCGGCCAGCCAGCCTTTGAAGACCGCCCACATCAAGGCCAGCGCGTTCAACTCGTTGACCTTGGTCGGCACCGCTGCGGGCGCCGCGGCAGCGGCCAAGCCGGCGCCCGACGAGGCATCCGCTCCAGCCGTGGCTGCGGTGGTCGCCGGAACCACCAGCGCCGCCGCAGCAGCGCGAAAGTTGTCGGCAAACTGCGCCAGCATCGCGTCCGACACCGGCACCAGCAGGCGGCTGCCAAACTGCGCCAGCTTGCCACTGACCACCACCGTGGCCTGCCCGACAAGCACCGAGCTGGTGGCCGTCTCGCCGGCTTCGAGATGTGCGGCCAGGTTCATCGATGCCGACGAGCCGCCGCGGTCGGCACCCTTGCCCAGCAATTGAATCGAGCGTGCCGTGGCGTCGAGGCCCAGGACTTCGATATCACCGCCGAACTTCATCGACGCCGGGCCGACGCGGCTGTTCACGGTGCCTTTGAAGTGCGTCGCGTCGATCTGTTCGGTGATCGCCGCGCCCGGCATGCAGCCGGCCACCGCGCGGATGTCGGAGAGCACCACCCAGGCCAGCTCGGCGCTGACATCGAGCGGGTAACGTTTGTCGAGTTTGACTTCCATCGAATGATCGCCTTCAGGGCCTGGGGTTGATTCTGCTGGCACAGCGTCGGGCCGCCGCGGCCGTTGAACGGGCTGGGTTGTGTCTCGGCCACGACGGCCACGTCGGACACGCCCGCATGTGACGCAGTGCGCGCTGGAGCCCCGCAACACGTGAACCCGGGATTGCCCGGGCAGCGCTGCCGGCACGAGACTCAGCGCCATGCTGACTGCCTTTGCGATCTCGCTGCGGCGCCTGCCGCGCACCAGCGGCACGGCCATGTCCACGACGCTGCAGCATGGCGTGCAGACGGCCGACCGGCAATGGCTGTGGCTGTTGTTGGCCGCTGACCTGGCCTTCATGGGCTTGCATGTCTACCGCAAAATCCACGGCGCGGGCTCGATGCTGGACATCAGCCATGACGGCGGTTATGCCGAGATGTTCCAGTACCTCAAGGAATTCTGGATCGCCTTGCTGCTGGCCCGCGCGGCGGTACTGCGGCACGACCGCTGGCTCTGGCTGTGGAGCGCGGTTTTTGCCTATGTGCTG
>JAYUSP010000039.1:0-8406 GCA_043755615.1 Betaproteobacteria bacterium | reverse complement strand
GCCTGCGACTTCGCCTGCGCCAGCGCACCCGGCCGGGTGGTCGGGCGGAAGCTGCCGTCGCCGACCATCTCGCGCTCGATATGGTCGATCTTGTCTTTCACGCCAAATTCCTGGCGCGCGACACTTTCGCCGATGCGCGCCTCGGAATCATCGAGTCGCGACGAGGTGCCGAGTGCGGCCAGTTGGTCTGGCGTCAGGCCCTCGCGGCGCACCTTGCGCAGCATGTCGAACTCGCGCTTGCGGACGAAGTCGTTGCGCCGCTTGCGCTCGACCATCGCCTTGAGCTCGGACTTCTCGAGATCGAGCTCGCGGGTATCGTCCTGGCGTGAATTGAGCTCGGCCCATTCTGTCGTCGGGTTGGCGACAAAGCGCACGACCTTGCGGAAGAAGCTCTCGTTCTCTTTGGGGTCGGCCATGGTTCAGGCGCTCGCGTGCACGTCGGCCACGCGGCGTCAGCCGGCGCCGGGCCGGCCCACGGCGGCAGTGCCCCGGGGGGTGGCGGCGCGGCCGGGCCGCAGGGTCAGCGCTGACATTCAGTCGCCAAACATCTTTTGCTTCAACTCGCGCCGTTGCTGCGCTTCAAGGGACAGCGTGGCGGTCGGGCGGGCGAGCAGGCGCGGCAGGCCGATCGGCTCGCCGGTTTCGTCGCAGTAGCCGTATTCACCGCTGTCCAGGCGGATCAGCGCCTGGCTGATTTTCTTCAGCAGCTTGCGCTCGCGGTCGCGTGTGCGCAGCTCCAGCGCATGCTCTTCCTCGATCGTCGCGCGGTCGGCCGGGTCGGGCACGATCGAGGTGTCTTCACGCAGATGTTCGGTGGTCTCGCCCGCGTTGGACAGCAGGTCGTCTTTCTGCACCTGCAGCCGGGCGCGGAAAAAATCGATCTGCTTTTCATTCATGTACTCGCGCTCGGGCATCGCCATCAGCTCGGGCTCGGTGAGTTCGCGGCCAGCCTTGTTCTTCCACGCGTTGACCAGTTTGGGGTCGGCCTTGGCGGCGTTTTTCACCAGGTCCATCGGCTCCGGATGGGTCTTGACCGAGGTCTTGGCAGGGCCGAAGCGGTCGCTGAAGCGGTGTGCCGAAAGCTCCGGCGAAGCCGGTGCCATGACCTGCACCGGCAGCGCGGCCTTGCCGCCTTTTCCCGAGCGCGTGGTGGTGGTTTTGGGCGGCGGGGGTGCCTTCGGCGCGGGCGCCGGTGCGGCAGACGGCTTGGCCGTGGATGCGGGATTCACTGCGTGGGGGGTCACTGGTTGGGTCCTGGGGATGGTGGCCGATTTTGATGACACGACGGCCACCTTGTTTTCAATCGGCTTCGTGGCTGTCTTGACGGCTGCTGTCGCGGCAGGCTTGGGGACGCTCTTGGCCGGCGCGTGTGCAGGCGCGTGCGCTGGCGTATGGGCTGGCGTATGGGCTGACGTGTGGGCTGGCGTGTGTGCCGATGACCCCGCGGGCGCCTTCGGGGCGGCTTTGGCCGCCGGTTTTGCCGTCGGTTTGGCGCCAGGTTTGGGGGCCGGCTTTGGTGCCGGCGTCGCTGCCCGCGTTGGTGCCAGTTTGGAACTCGATTTTGCGATCGGCTTGGCGGTCGCCTTGGAAGGCGCCTTGACGGGTGCTTTTGCGAGCGCCTTGGCGGCGGCCTTCCTTGCCACTGGCGCGGCGCCCTTGGCCGATTTCGGCGCGGCTGCTGCAGCGGCCTTCTTGGCGGCCTTCGGGGCGGGCTTGGTCAATTCAGGTTCTCCTTGGCAGCGGTTGCGCCGTTCAAGGCGCTGGCACCGTCGTCAGCGGCGGTCTCGCAGCCGTCGGCGGGAGGATGAATTTCTCGGTACCGGCGACTTCAAGGCGCGCGGATTGTAGCCACCTGCGGCAACGGTGCGACAACAAGCTCACGGGCGACGGGGTGCAACGCGGCGCAGGTCACGAAGCGGCGCCCGCCGCCCACCGCCGGGCAGCGCCGCCAGGGCGCTCAGACCAGGCATTGCTCCAGCCCTTGCAGCAGCACCTCTTTGGGCAGGTCGATGCCGATGAAGACCATCTTGCTCTGTTTTTTCTCGCCGGCGGCCCACTTCGGGCCGAGGTCGCTGCCCATCAACTGGTGCACACCCTGGAAGATGACCTTGCGGTCACTGCCCTTCATGTACAGCACACCCTTGTAGCGCAGCATCTTGGGCCCATAGACCTGAACGATGGCGCCGAGAAAGTCTTCCAGCTTGGCCGGGTTGAAAGCCTTGTCGGCGCGGAAGACAAAACTCTTCACATCGTCGTCATGGGCGTGGTGGTGCGGATGGTCGCAGTGCTCGCCGGGGGCATGGTCGTGGCCGGCGTGGGCATCGTGTTGATGATCGTGGCCGTGCCCGGGGTCCTGACCACGCCCGGCATCGGCATCCAGGAACGCCGGGTCGATCTCGAGCTTGGTGTTGAGGTTGAAGCCCTTGAGGTCGAAAACCTCGTTCAGCGCGACCTCGCCAAAATGCACCGGCCGGTGTGGCGCGCGCGGGTTCATGTGCTTGAGGCGATGGATCAGCGCGTCGACCTCGCCGGGGCCGACGAGGTCAGCCTTGCTGATGAAGACCTGGTCGGCAAACCCGACCTGGCGGCGCGCTTCCTGGCGCGTATCGAGCTGGCTGTGCGCATGTTTGGCATCGACCAAGGTCACGATCGAGTCGAGCAGATAACTGCCGGCGACTTCGTCGTCCATGAAGAAGGTCTGCGCCACCGGGCCGGGGTCGGCCAGGCCGGTGGTTTCGATGACCACGCGGTCGAACTGCAGTTCGCCCTTGCGGCGCTTTTCAGCCAGCTCGGCCAGCGTCGTGCGCAGGTCTTCGCGGATCGTGCAGCAGACGCAGCCGTTGCTCATCTGGATGATCTGCTCGGGCTTGTCGCTGACGAGGATCTCGGTGTCGATATTTTCTTCACCGAACTCGTTTTCGATGACCGCGATCTTCTGGCCATGGGCTTCGCTGAGCAGGCGCTTGAGCAGCGTGGTCTTGCCCGAGCCGAGAAAGCCGGTGAGGATGGTGGCGGGGATCAGGGACATGGTGTGCGGCGATCGGTGCGAAGCCCCGGTATCTGGGGGCGGGTGGCGGCAGGGCAAGCTTCGGTCTGGTGCTGGCGTACTTCGGCGAGCAGGGAGTCTGGGCGGGTCGGGTATTCTCGCGCCTGTTGCCACTTCCGACACCGCTGTGTCAGACCCTCACCCTGGAAAGTCCACCCGCGTGGCGTCGCCGCGCGGCGTGGACAAGGCGGCCGACCGGGCTGTCGTCAAACACCACGACCGCCACACTGACCGCAACCTGGTTCGCCACGGCGGCCGGCATGTCGACAAGCGCACGCTGTTCGAGCGCCTGGTCGAATTCATCGCACCAGGCCCGGATTCGAAAGACGAGCTCATCGAGACGTTGGCCGACGCCGAGTACCGCGAGCTGATCGAGCCCGAGTCGCGGGCGATGCTCGAAGGGGTCATCCGGATGGCCGACATGACGGCCGGCGACGTGATGGTCGCAGCACCGCGGATGGACCTGCTGGACATCAACTGGCCGTACGACGAGTTGCTCGCGCTGGTCATCGAAACCGGGCACTCGCGATTCCCGGTGCACGACGGCGCGGTCGACAACATCATCGGCATCCTGATGGCCAAGGACCTGCTCAAGCTGCAACGCGCGCCCGAGCTGAACCTGCGCACGCAGTTGCGGCCGGCGGTGTTTGTGCCCGAGAGCAAAGGCCTCAACGAGCTGCTGCGCGACTTTCGCTCCAACCGCAACCACCTGGCGATCGTGATCGACGAGTTTGGCAATACGGCGGGCCTGATCACGATCGAAGACGTGCTCGAAGAAATCGTCGGCGAGATCGAAGACGAGTTCGACGACCGCGACGGCGAAAGTGGCATCGTCTCGCTCGCCGACGGCAGCTACCGCGTTGCCGGCGACGCCGATATCACGGCCGTCAACGAAGCCTTCAACGTCAAGTTGAGCGAAACCGAGTTCGACACCATCGGCGGCATCGTCGCCGACCGCCTGGGCCGCGTGCCGCGGCGCGGCGAAGCGGTCGACCTGGGCGGCCTGCGCTTTGCGGTGATGCTCACCCGTGGCGGCGCGGTGCGCTGGTTCCGCGTCGCCCGGGTGTCGGAGCGTGAAGCCGCCGACGAGGCTGCTACGGCCGCTGTGGCCGCTGCGGCCGCGCCGTCGGCACGCGCGGGCGGCGGCAGCGCGGGCGTCAAAGGCGGCGGTTGAGCTTGGGCTGGCGCTTGGCGTGGCCGGCCGGGCTGGCGGCGCTCGGCGCATTGCAGACCCTGGCTTTTGTCCACACGACGCTGCTCTGGTGGCTGCCGATCGTCGGCGTGGCGGTGCTGGTGCGCCGGCTCGACGGCGCCACGCCGCGCCAGGCCGCGCTGCTCGGCTGGGCCTATGGCTTCGGCTGGTTGTGCGGCGGCGTCTGGTGGCTGTTCATCAGCCTGCATGAGTTTGGCGGGCTGCCGGCGCCGCTGGCCGTCGCCGCGGTGCTGTTGCTCAGCGCGGCGCTGTCGCTGTACCTTGCGGCCGCCGCCGCGGCGTATGCCGCCTGGCGCAGCCGGAGACTGCCGTCGGATGCGCTGCTCTTTGCGGCGGTCTGGTTGCTTGCCGAATGGGCGCGCGGGGTCATCTTCACCGGCTTCCCGTGGCTGGCCAGTGGTTACGCCCAGGTCGATGCTTCGTTCGCCGCGGCCCTGCCCTGGGTCGGGGTCTACGGCGTCGGCGTGATGGTGGCGATCGCCGGGGTGCTGCTTTCGCGGCTCGTTGCTGCGGCACCGGCGCCGCGCGGCCAACGCGGGGCGGCGGCGGTCGCGTTGATCGGGCTGCTGCTGGCGCCGCTGGCGCTGCGTGCCATCGACTTCAGCCACAGCACCGGCAAGCTGCGCGTGACGCTGATCCAGACCGGCATCTCGCAGGACGAAAAATTTGCCGTCGAGCGCATGCCGGCGGCGCTGGTCTGGTTGTCGAAAACACTGCATGAATCGAGCGCCGAGCTGGTCGTCGCGCCGGAGACCGCGGTGCCGCTGCTGCCACACCAGTTGAGCGACTTCGCACCGGGTTGGTGGGAGGCACTGGTCGCGCACTTCAACCAACCCGGCCGCGCCGCACTGATCGGGCTCCCGCTGGGCACGAAACAGTACCCCCAGGCCGACGACCTACGTCGTCCGCCCCCCGAGGGGGATGAGCAAAGTGGCAAAGCCACATTTGCTCATGAGGCGGGCTATACCAATTCGGTGCTCGGGCTCGGCGGCTCCGCAGCCATGGGCGCAACAACGGCCGCCGTCGCCGCGCCGGCCTACCGCTACGACAAATATCACCTCGTTCCGTTCGGCGAATTTGTGCCGCCGGGGTTTCGCTGGTTCATCGACATGATGAATATCCCGCTCGGCGACTTCTCCCGCGGGCCCGTCGATGCGCCGTCGTTTGCGGTCGGCGCTGCATCTGCGCAGCGCCTGGCGCCCAACATCTGCTACGAAGACCTCTTCGGCGAAGACCTGGCGGTGCGCTTTGTGCGCGCTGAGCAAGCGCCGACGATCCTGGCCAACGTCAGCAATATCGGCTGGTTCGGCGACACCGTGGCGATCCCGCAGCATCTGAATATCAGCCGTGTGCGCACGCTCGAACTGCAGCGCCCGATGTTGCGCGCAACCAATACCGGCGCCACCGCGATCGTCGACCACCGCGGGCGCGTCACGATGCAGCTGGTGCCGTTTGTCCGCGGCGTGCTCGAAGGCGAGGTCGAAGGCCGCAACGGCATCACGCCTTATGCCTGGTGGGCCGGGCGCTTTGGGCTGTGGCCGCTGGTGTTGCTGGCGCTGGTGGTGTTGGTCGCCGCGCGACTCAGCGCCCGGCGCGCCCGACACGCACCAGACGCCCCGGCCGCGCCGCGCTGACCACACCTTCGCGCTGTACGCACACGCCGTTGACCCACGTGCCGACATAACCCTGCGCGATCTGCAAGAAGCGCTTGCCGCCAGCCGGCAGGTCGTGCACCAGCGACGGCGTGCCGACGGCCAGCCGCGCCGGGTCGATGACGTTCAAATCGGCGCGCATGCCCGGTGCGATCCGCCCGCGGTCGGCCAGGCCCAGGTAGGCGGCGTTGCGCGAGGTGAGCATCTGCACCGCACGCTCGAGCGGCAATTTGCCGTGGGTGCGATCACGCACCCAGTGGGTGAGCATGAAGGTCGTGAAACTCGCGTCGCAGACGGTGCCGACATGGGCACCCGAATCGCTCAGGCCGAATAGCGCGCGCGGGTGGTCGAGCATCTCGCGCACGGTGTCCAGCGAGCCGTTGTTGTAGTTGAAGATCGGGAAATAGATCAGGTTGCTGCCGTCACCATCGACCAGATGGTCGTAGATCGCTTCGAGCGCAGTGCAGCCGCGCTGCCTGGCACACACATAAAAACTCGACTTCACGTCGGGTTCGTAAGCGGGTCGGTAAGCGGGTCCGCAAGCGGGTCCGTAAGCGGGTTCGCTGTCGGGTTGCGCCGACAGCACAAACATGCGCGCGCTGATTTGTTCGATGCGCGCCAGCAGGATGTCCACCAGCGGCGGGATCGGCGTGCCGTCACCGGCCAGCGGCTCGCTCTTTTCGCCCAGGATGTGCGCCTTGCGCGCCGGCTCGCGCAGCGCGGCAGCACGCTGCGCCAGCGGCAGGTGGGCCACTTCCTTGTAGCCCGGGAACCCCATGAAAGGATGGAAGCTCGCATCGAGCCCGTTGATGACGCCGATCGCACGCGCCGCGGTCTGCAGGTACAGCGGCAGCCCTTGCGCCACCGCGGCGTCCACCCGCGAACGAATCGCTTTCCATTGCTCAGCCCCGGGGTCGCGCTGCAGCCAGGTCATCGACAGCGGCCGGCCCGCCGCGCGCGCGATCGTCTCGACGAGGTCGAACTCGACGCTGAAGCGATCGGCACCACGCAGCAGGTCGAAGTCGCTGACCAATTGCACCACCCCATGCGCCAGGCCGCTGAAGGCCGTGGCAATGCCGGCGAGCTCGGCCGCGCTGGCTTCAGAGGCCGGCGTTTCGTGGCCGGCTGACGTGCGGTGGTTGTCGCTGCGGCCGGTCGAAAAACCTGCCGCCCCGGCCATCAACGCTTCGCGCACCATCGCGCTCATTGTGTTGATGTCCTGTGGCGTTGCCGCTTCTTGCGCCAGCGCGCGGTCGCCCATCACCGCCATGCGCACCGGGTCGTGCGGCACCTGCACGAGATAGTCCAGGCTGTGCGGCAGGCGCTCAAGCGCGTCCATGTACTGCGGGAAGGTCTCCCAATCAAAACGCACACCTTCGGCCAGGGCCACGCCGGGGATATCTTCGACCCCTTCCATCAGCGCGATCAGGGCGGCCGTGGCGCGGTCTTTCGGCCCCGCGCGCAGCGGTGCGAAGCCGACGCCGCAGTTGCCCATCACCAGCGTCGTCACCCCATGCTGGATGCTCGGGCTGAAGGTCTCGTCCCAGCTCGCCTGGCCGTCGTAGTGGGTGTGGATATCGACGAAGCCCGGCGTGACCCAGGCACCGCGGGCATCGATGCGCTCGTGCGCTGCTGCCGTGATGTGGCCGATCTCGACGATGCGGCCGGCCGCGACGCCGATATCTGCAGTGAACGCCGCGCCGCCGCTGCCGTCGATGACGGTGCCGCCTTCAATGACCAGATCGAGCATCGAGCTTTCTCCACAGCAACACGAGTCCGAGGCCTGACACGATGTGCCAGATGCCCCACAGGCTGGCGACGATGACCATGCCGAGATCGGCGTTGAACTGCACCGCGATGATGCCCAGTGCCAGGCCCGAGTTCTGCATGCCGCCTTCGATCGTGATCGCGCGCCGGTCGCGTTCAACGACGCCAAAAGCGGTGGCGCAGAGCCAGCCCAGCAGCAGCCCGAGCGCGTTGTGCCCGATCACGACGGCCAGTTGAGGCGCGATCTGCGCGCCCAGCAGATGGCGTTCACGGACCAGGCCGAGTGCGATGAAGATGAGCAGCGCAGCGACGCTGAATTGGCCCAGCGGTTCGTGGATCTTGCGCGTCAGCGCCGGCCAGCGGTGCGCGAACCACAGGCCGAGCAGCATCGGCACCGCAAGCAGCGCGACAAGGCTGAACCAGATGTCCGACGCATCGATCGCCAGCGCGCGCAGCCAGCGGGCGGTGACCGGATTGGCCGCCACCATCCAGGTGAAGTTCAGCGGTGTCAGCACCAGCGCAGCCAAGCTGGCCACCGCCGAGATGCTGACCGACAACGCGGTATTGCCACGCCCGAGATGGGTGATGACGTTGGACAACGCGCCGCCCGGGCAGCAAGCCACGAGGATCATCGCCGCCTCGGTCGCCGGGCCTAAGTCGAGCAGCATCGTCAGCCCCCAGGTCGCGCCGGGCAGCAACACAAACTGCGGGATCAGGCCGGCGATCAC
>JAYUSP010000038.1:0-2830 GCA_043755615.1 Betaproteobacteria bacterium | reverse complement strand
GCAGGGGGTCGATCAGGGCCTCCTAAGCAAACGCGCGCAACGCGCGCAGCGTGCGCACGATGCGGTCGACGTACATCGGCCGATGCGTCGGCCGCTCGTCGGCGGCGCGCAGCCAGCGCTGCATCCAGACGGTTTGCATGCCGATCCGGCGCGCGGCCTTCTGATGCACCAGCGTATCTTCGACCAGCACGCAGCGCGACGGATGCACATGCAACCGGGCGGCCAGGCGCCGCAGCATCCGGGCGTCAGGCTTGGGCCGCAGCTCGCCGAACATGTGCATGTCCTCGATCGAGATCACACCGTCGAACCAGCCGCCGATACCGAGTGCGCCGAGCACCCGCGCGGTGTAGGTGGCCGGTGCGTTGGTCAGTATGTAGCGCCGCCCGGGCAGCCGACGCAGCGCCGCAAAGTCATGCGCATGACCATGAACCCGGCTCTCGAGCCCCGGCAACACATGGGTGTGGTGCAGGAAATGCGCCGCCTGCACGCCGTGGTGGCGCACCAGCCCGAGCAGCGTGGCGCCATAGCGGCGCCAATACTGGCCCCGCAAAGCGTCGGCCTGGGCCGGGCTGACGCCGAGTTCACTGACGATGTACGCGGTCATGCCTTCGTTGATACCGCGAAACGATGCCAACGAGGCGTTGTGCAGGGTGTTGTCCAGGTCGAACAGCCAGACCCTGCTCATCGAGAGGCCGCTTGCAAGCCTACGACTTCGATGTTTTCTCGGGTGACCATGTCGTCACCGCCGTAAACGAGCATACGGCGGGCCACCTTCGCGTCGCCGAGCAGCGCCGACAGCCGGTGGATGGGTTTGAAGAAGTCAGCGTGCACGGTCTGCCCGGATTTGATCTCGACCAGCCCGACCTGCCCCGGCGGTACACCCTGCCCGACGACCAGGTCAACCTCGAGCCCGGCCTGGTCGCGAAAGTAGTGCAGTGCGACCGGCTCGCCGCGGTTCAGCGCGTGTTTGACAAATTCCATCACGACCAGGTTTTCAAACAGATGGCCGCGCAGCGGGTGGCTGGCGAGCTGTCGCTCTTCGTGGATGCCGATCAGCCAGGCGGCCAGACCGGTATCGCAGAAATACAGCTTCGGCGACTTGACCAGGCGCTTGCCGAGATTGGCAAACCAGGGCGGCAGCAGTCGAGCGATATAGCTGGCCTGCAGCAAACCCATCCAGGCCCGCGCGGTGGGGTCGGACACCCCGGCGTCGGCGGCCAGCGCATGCAGGTTCAGCACCTGCCCGACGCGCCCGGCGGCCAGGCGGATGAAGCGCCGAAACTCGTCGAGGTGGCGCAACTCGATGAGCTGGCGCAAGTCGCGTTCGACGTAGGTTGAAAAGTAGTCGGCCAGCGTCACTGCCGGGTCCAGGCCATCGGCGTGGATGCGCGGGTAGCCGCCGGCATGCAGCAGCCGGTCGGTGCCGGTGGGCAGGCCGGCGGCGCGCAGCTCGGCGATCGACATCGGCAACAGCTGCAACAGCGCAGTGCGGCCGGCCAGGCTCTGCGATACCGCGCCCATCAGCTCGAAACTGTGGCTGCCGGTGAGGATGAAGCGGCCCGGGCGGCGGTCTTCGTCGACGAACACCTGGATCCACGACAGCAACTGCGGCAAGCGCTGGATCTCGTCGAGCACCGCGCCTTGCGGCAGGCCGCGAAGAAAACCCTGCGGGTCGGTGCTGGCGAACTCGCGGGTGTCCGGGCGCTCCAGGTTCAGATAGGGCAGCGCCGGGAAGCTGCTGCGGCACAGGGTCGTCTTGCCCGACTGCCGCGGGCCGGTAACGGTGACCACCGGCCACTGCGCGGCGCGCGCGGCGAGCACGGGTTGGAGTTGGCGGGGGTAGGCCATGTCCTGTGCAAAACTAAAGTTCTATTTCATTTTTGCACAGATGCCCGATCGATGCCAGGGGCCTGGTCGGCGGGCCCTGGCCGGCTCCGTGCGCTCAATGCGAGCGGATCATCGTGCCGTAGGCCTGGTCGGTGAGGATCTCCAGCAACATCGCGTGCGGCACCCGCCCGTCGATGATGTGCACCGCATTGACGCCGCTCTTGGCGGCGTCCAGCGCGCCGGCGATCTTGGGCAACATGCCGCCGGAGATGGTGCCGTCGGCGAACAAGGTGTCGATCTCGCGCGCCGACAGGTTGGTCAGCAGCTTGCCGGCCTTGTCGAGCACGCCCGGCGTATTCGTCAGCAGCATCAGCTTTTCGGCCTGGAGCACGGTGGCGAGTTTGGACGCCACGAGGTCAGCATTGATGTTGTAGCTTTCGTTGTGCTCGCCAAAGCCGATCGGGCTGATGACCGGGATGAACTGGTCGTCCTGCAGCGCCTTGACCACGCTGGGGTCGATCGCGGTGATCTCGCCGACCTGGCCGACGTCGTGTTCCTTGCTCGGGTCGTCGCGATCGACCATCTTCAGCTTGCGCGCGCGGATCAGGCCGCCATCACGCCCGGTCAAGCCCACCGCCTTGCCGCCGGCAGCGTTGATCAGGCCGACGATATCTTGCTGCACCTCGCCACCGAGCACCCATTCGACGACCTCCATCGTCTCTTCGTCGGTGACCCGCATGCCCTGGATGAAGGTGCCCTTCTTGCCGATCTTGGCCAGCGCATCGTCGATCTGCGGGCCGCCGCCGTGGACCACGATCGGGTTCATGCCGACCAGCTTGAGGAGCACGATATCTTCGGCAAAGTCCTGCTGCAAGGCCGGGTCGGTCATCGCATTGCCCCCGTACTTGATGACCAGGGTCTTGCCATGAAAGCGCCGGATATACGGCAGCGCCTGGGCCAGGATCTCGGCCTGGTCGCGCGGCGTGATGTGCGCCAGCGAATG
>JAYUSP010000037.1:0-8421 GCA_043755615.1 Betaproteobacteria bacterium | reverse complement strand
GCGCGCCGGCGTGGACCAACGAAAAATTCCTGCACCGCTCGACGAGCGGTTTTGTCAGCGTCGGCAAGACAGTCGTTTTTGGCGACGGTGAGGGCTTTGTGCATTTCCTCGACCGTGACAGCGGCGACGCGGTCCTGCGTCTGGCTACCGACGGCACGCCGGTGGTCGGCGCACCGGCACTGGCCGGCACGACGATGCTTGTCGTGACACGTGGCGGCGGTCTGTTTGCGATGCGGCCCGAATAAGCCCGCGCATCGATGAAGCCGGTCATCGCGATCGTCGGCCGGCCCAATGTCGGCAAATCGACGCTGTTCAACCGCATCACACAAAGTCGCGATGCGATCGTCGCCGACTTCTCCGGCCTGACGCGCGACCGCCATTACGGCGACGCCAAGCTCGGCGGGCGCGAGTTCATCGTCATTGATACCGGCGGCTTCGAGCCCGACAGCACGACCGGCATCGTGCGCGAGATGGCCAAGCAGACACGCCAGGCGGTGGCCGAAGCCGATGCGGTGATTTTTGTCGTCGACATGCGCGCCGGCCTGTCGGCGCAGGACCACGATATCGCGACCTTTCTGCGCCGCGAACGCAAGCGCGTGCTGCTGGCGGCGAACAAGGCCGAGGGCATGAGCGAGTCGCCGCTGCTGGCCGAGTTTCACGAGCTCGGCATCGGTGACCCGATCCCGATTTCGTCGGCGCATGGCCAGGGCATCCGCAGCCTGCTCGAAGCCGCGCTCGAAGAATTTCACTTCCCCAGCGACGAAGAAGTGCAGGCCGAACTCGAGCGCGCCGACAGGCCGATCCGGCTGGCCGTGGCCGGGCGCCCGAATGTCGGCAAGTCGACCTTGATCAATACCTGGCTCGGCGAAGAACGCCTGGTGGCGTTTGACCAGCCGGGCACAACCCGCGACGCGATCCACGTGCCTTTCGAGCGCGATGGCCAGAAGTACGAACTCATCGATACCGCCGGCCTGCGCCGCAAGGGAAAAGTCTTCGAGGCGATCGAAAAATTCTCGGTCGTCAAGACCTTGCAGGCGATCGCCGATGCCAACGTCGTGCTGCTGCTGCTCGACGCCAGCCAGGGCCTGAGCGAGCAGGATTCGCACATCGCGGGCTACATCCTCGAATCCGGCCGCGCTGTCGTGATCGCGGTCAACAAATGGGACGCCATCGATCGCTATCAGCGCGAGATGCTCGAGCGCTCGCTCGAATCGCGGTTGGCATTCCTGAAATTTGCGCAGGTGCTGAAGATTTCGGCGCTCAAGCGCCAGGGCCTGGCGCCGGTGTGGAAGGCGATTACCGCAGCCCATGCATCGGCGACGAAGAAGCTGTCGACGCCGATGCTGACGCGCCTGCTGCAGGATGCCGTCGAACACCAGCAACCGCCACGCGCCGGGCGCTTCCGGCCCAAACTGCGTTACGCGCACCAGGGCGGCATGAACCCGCCGGTGATCGTGATCCACGGCAATTCGCTCGACCATGTCGGCGATACCTACAAGCGCTACCTGGAAGGGCGCATCCGCGAGCACTTCAAACTTGTCGGCACGCCGATGCGGATCGAGTTCAGGTCGTCGGAAAACCCGTTTGCCAAGCCGGATTGATCACAGCCCGGGCCGCGCCAGCCCGCCCTTGCAGACCCTGGGGGCAACCCCATGTGATAACGTGCCCACTCTTTCCATCACGGAGCATATCGTGAGCAACAAAGGCCAACTCTTGCAAGACCCATTCCTCAACCTGCTGCGCAAGGAACATGTCCCGGTTTCGATCTATCTCGTCAACGGCATCAGGCTGCAAGGCCATATCGAGTCCTTCGACCAGTATGTCGTGCTGCTGCGCAATACCGTGACCCAGATGGTCTACAAACACGCCATCTCCACGGTGGTGCCCGGCCGGGCCGTCAATTTCCACGCCGCCGAACCGGGCGACCAGCCGGCTTGACCACCTTGCTGCGCCTGCGCCGCCGGTTGCTGCCGGCCCGTCAATCTTGAGTTCATCAGCCCCCTCGCTCGGTACGGGCGCGGCGACTGCTGCGCGCGTGGTGCTGGTCGGCGTCGACTTCGGCGCGGGCTCGTCTTTCGAAGCCACGCTCGAAGAGCTGGCGTTGCTGGCCACGTCTGCCGGCGACGAGCCGGTCGCGCGTGTCACCGCCCGTCGCAAGGCACCCGACGCCGCGCTGTTTGTCGGCTCGGGCAAGGCCGACGAAATCAAGGCCCTGGTGCTCGGCCACAACGCAGCTGGCGTGATCTTCGACCAGGCGCTGAGTCCCGTGCAGCAGCGCAACCTGGAGCGCCACCTCGGTGTCGCGGTGGCCGACCGCACGGCGGTGATTCTGGACATCTTTGCCGCCCGTGCTCAAAGCCACGAAGGCAAGCTGCAAGTCGAGCTTGCGCGGCTGCAATATCTGTCGACGCGGCTGGTGCGGCGCTGGTCGCACCTCGAACGCCAGCAAGGGGGCATCGGCACCCGCGGTGGCCCGGGCGAGACGCAGATCGAACTCGACCGGCGGATGATCGGCGAGCGTATCAAGTCGGTGAAAGCGCGGCTGGAAAAGGTCAAGCGCCAGCGCAGCACGCAGCGCCGCGCGCGCGAACGCCGCGGCACGTTGCGCATCTCGCTGGTCGGCTACACCAATGCCGGCAAGTCGACACTTTTCAACGCGCTGGCCAAGGCCCGCTCCTACGCTGCCGACCAGCTTTTTGCGACGCTGGACACCACCACTCGCGCGATGTGGCTGGAGCAACTGCAATCAACGGTGGCGCTGTCCGACACGGTGGGCTTCATCCGCGACCTGCCGCACAAGCTGGTCGAAGCCTTCCGGGCGACGCTGTCGGAAGCGGCTGACGCTGATCTGCTGCTGCACGTCATCGACGCCTCGAGTCCGCAGTTCGACGAGCAACGCGCCGAGGTCGAACGGGTGCTCGCCGAGATCGGCGCCGACACCGTGCCGCAGGTGCTGGTCTACAACAAGATCGACCGCCTGGATGCGTCACAGCAGCCGCGTGCCCTGCGCGATGCCGTCGAGGTTGCGCCCGGTGTGCAGTTCCAGCGCGTGTTTGTCAGCGCGGTCGACGGCACCGGACTGGCCGAGTTGCGCCAGGTGATTGCTGACGTGGCGCTGGCGCACTCCGCGCATTCATCAAGCGTGGCGAACCCAAGCCCGTTGAATCCCGACCCGACGGCATCATCTGATGCTGCTGCCGAAGCCCCTTTCCCCATGACTGCGAACGCATGAACGCGATCCATCCTCCTTTATCGGCGACCCTCCCGGTGCGACTCAGTGCCGTCGGCCAGGCCGCATTGGCGCTGTGTGCCGGCCTGATGGGCCGCCGCACGTCGGCGCCCCAGGCCAGAGGCGACGGCCAGGCCGACAACGGCCTGGTCTACAACAACGGTCGCAACGACGGCCCGCCCGATCTCGACGAACTCTGGCGCGACTTCAACCGCAAGCTCGGCGGCCTCTTCGGCGGCAAAGGCGGCGGCCCGCGGGGCGGCCAGGAGCCGCCGCCGGGTGGTGGCAACAACGGCGGCGGCAACAACGGCGGTGGCGGCCCGAGCCAGTTCCAGCCGAATATGAAAAGCGCTGGCATCGGCATCGGCCTGATCGCCGGGGTTGCGGTGCTGGTCTGGCTGGGCAGCGGGTTTTTCATCGTGCAAGAAGGCCAGCAGGCGGTGATCACCTCGTTTGGCAAA
Organism: Betaproteobacteria bacterium; assembly: GCA_043755615.1. Classification (GTDB taxonomy): domain Bacteria; phylum Pseudomonadota; class Gammaproteobacteria; order Burkholderiales; family Burkholderiaceae_C; genus Rubrivivax. Next base: position 4,731 of record JAYUSP010000037.1, on the reverse strand, counting down.
TACACCCAGACCTCGGACGCCGGTTTTCAGTGGCGATTCCCGTACCCCTTCCAGGCCCACGAGACGGTGTCGGTGACGCAGTTGCGCTCGGTCGATGTCGGCCGCAATACGGTCGGCCAGGCGACTGGCCTGAAAGACTCGTCGATGCTCACGCAGGACGAAAATATCGTCGACATCCGCTTCACGGTGCAGTACCGGCTGAAAGACGCGCGGGCCTACCTGTTTGAAAACAACCGGCCCGACGAAGCGGTCGTGCAGGCGGCCGAATCGGCGGTGCGCGAAATCGTCGGCCGCAGCCGGGTCGACCAGGTGCTCTACGAACAACGCGACGCGATCGCCAACGACTTGATGAAGTCGTTGCAGTCGCAGCTCGACCGGCTCAACGCCGGCATCGTGGTGGCCAATGTCAACGTGCAGAACGTGCAGGTGCCCGACCAGGTGACCGCGGCCTTCAATGATGCCGTCAAGGCCGGTGCCGATCGCGACCGTTTCAAGAACGAAGGCCAGGCCTACGCCAGCGACGTGATCCCCAAAGCCCGTGGCGCATCAGCGCGGCTGCGCGAGGAGTCCGAGGGCTACCGCTCGCGGGTCATCGCCCAGGCCGAAGGTGATGCGCAGCGTTTCCGCTCGGTGCTGACCGAGTACCAGAAGGCGCCGGCCGTCACCCGCGACCGGCTGTATATCGAAACCATGCAGCAGGTCTACTCGAACGTGAGCAAGGTCATGATCGACAGCCGCAGCGGGTCGAACCTGCTCTACCTGCCGCTGGACAAACTGATGCAGCAGGCCGGTGTGCCAGGCGCCGCGGCTGCACCCGCCGGCCCGGCGGTCACGCCTGAAGCGCCTGCGGCCGCCACCACCGGCGGCGATATCCGCTCCCGCGACGGCGCGCGCACTCGCGACCGAGAAGGCCGTTGAAACACGGAGCCCAGAATATGAATCGCATCGGAATCATTGGCTTGAGCGCGCTCGTCGCGCTGATGATCGTCGCCTCGACCCTGTTCGTTGTCGACCAACGTCAGGTCGCGGTGGTCTATTCACTTGGCGAGATCAAGGACGTCATCACCGAACCGGGGTTGAAGTTCAAGTGGCCGCCGCCGTTCCAGAACGTGGTCTTCCTCGACAAGCGGGTGCAGACGCTGGACAGTCCGGAAACGCGCCCGATCTTCACCGCCGAAAAGAAGAGTCTGGTTATCGACTGGCTGGTCAAGTGGCGCATCACCGACCCGCGCCAGTTCATCCGTAACAACGGTGTTGACCTGCGCAATCTCGAAAGCCGCCTGAGCCCGGTGGCACAAGCCGCGTTCAACGAAGAAGTGACCCGGCGCGACGTTCGCGGCGTGCTCGCCACCGAGCGCGAAAAGGTCATGAACGACGTCAAGGCGCGGCTCACCGACGAGGCCAAGAGCTTCGGCATCGAGATCGTCGACGTGCGCATCAAGCGGGTGGACTTTGTCGCCGACATCACCGACTCGGTCTACCGGCGCATGGAGTCCGAGCGCAAGCAGGTCGCCAACGAACTGCGCTCGCAGGGTGCGGCCGAGGGCGAAAAGATCCGCGCCGACGCCGACCGCCAGCGCGAGGTGATCATCGCCGAGGCCTACCGCGACGCACAGAAGATCAAGGGCGATGGCGACGCCAAGGCCTCGGCCTTGTACGCCGACGCCTTTGGCCGCGACCCGCAGTTTGCGCAGTTCTACCGCAGCCTTGAGGCCTACCGCGGCAGCTTCCGCAACAAGACCGACGTGATGGTTGTCGATCCGAGCAGCGACTTCTTCCGCGCCATGCGTGGCGGCGGCGCCGCGCCGGCAGCGGCCCCGGCGCGCAAGTAGCCGCGCCGGTTCAACGTTCAGATCCAGCGGCCGTCGCCCAAGCTCCATGATGGGCGACTGGCTGCTCGGGGCGCTCGCGTTGATGCTGGTCTTCGAAGGCCTGCTGCCGCTGCTGGGCCCGGGCCGTTGGCGCGCAATGTTCTCGCAGGCCATGCGCCTGAGTGATGGCCAGTTGCGCTTCATCGGCTTGTGCAGCGTGGCCATCGGCCTCGTACTGCTTGCCTTCGCGCGACCCTGAATCCGCGGTGGTGCCGGCAGGCGCGCCGGTACAATCCACCTTTTAACGACGTGCGGTTTTCCATGTCCAGAGCCTGGCTGCTGCCGGAGCACATCGCGGATGTCCTGCCGCTGCAAGCGCGTCGCATCGAAGCCTTGAGGCGGCGCCTGCTTGACCAGGCCGCGGGCCGCGGTTTTGAGCTGGTGATGCCGCCGCTGCTTGAGCATCTGGAGTCGCTGCTCTCGGGTACCGGCCACGCACTCGACCTGAAGACTTTCAAGCTCGTCGACCAGCTCAGCGGCCGCACGCTCGGGCTGCGCGCCGACACCACGCCGCAGGCCGCACGCATCGACGCCCATTTGCTCAACCGCGAAGGTGTGACGCGGCTGTGTTACTGCGGCCCGGTGCTGCACACCTTGCCGTCGGGCCTGAGCGCGTCGCGCGAACCTTTGCAGCTGGGCGCCGAAATCTTCGGCCATGCCGGCCTGGAGGCCGACCTCGAAGTTCAGGAGCTGGCGCTGGACAGCCTGGCCGCAGCCGGCATCGGCGCGCTGACCATCGACCTCGCCGATGCGCGGGTGCTGCAAGGCGTGCTCCATGGCGTGGCGGTGGATGCGGCCATGCTGCCAGACCTTGTGGCGGCGCTGTCGAACAAGGATGCACCGGCGCTGCACAGGTTGAGCGCTGCTTTCCCCGACGACGCCCGGCGCGCATTGGCCGCGCTGTTGCGCCTGTACGGGGGCGCCGACGTGATTGCCGCGGCGCGCACCGAGTTGCCCGCGCAGCCGCTGATCACACGTGCGCTGGACGACCTGCAGTGGCTGGCCAAACACCTTGCCACTGCCTATCCGGGCCTGCATGTCGGTTTTGATCTCGGCGACGTGAGCGGCTATGCCTACTACAGCGGCCCGCGGTTTGCGCTTTACGCCGGCGTAGGCAGCGATGCGCTTGCGCGTGGTGGGCGTTATGACGAGGTCGGCTCGATCTTCGGGCGCAAGCGCCCGGCGGTGGGTTTCAGTCTGGACTTGAAAATGCTTGCCGAGCGCACCGGGCCCGAGCCAGCACGCCCGGGCATCCGAGCCGCCTGGGGCGAAGACGGTGCGCTGCGCGCCGCGGTGCGGCGGCTGCGCGATGCCGGCGAGTCGGTGGTCTACACCTTGCCCGGCCACCTGCAAGACCCGCCGGCCGACGGCTGCGACCGCGAACTCGTGAATATCGGCGGGCAGTGGTTGCTGCGCGCCATTTGAGAACCTCTAACACTTGAAATCAGCCTGACCCATGAATCCCACCACGGCCGCGCAGCCCGGGCACAACGTCGTCGTCGTCGGCACCCAATGGGGCGACGAAGGCAAAGGCAAGGTCGTCGACTGGCTCACCGACCATGCCCAGGGCGTGGTGCGCTTCCAGGGCGGCCACAACGCCGGCCATACGCTGGTCATCAACGGCCGCAAGACCGCGCTGCAGCTCATTCCTTCGGGGATCATGCGGCCTGGCGTGGCCTGTTATATCGGCAACGGCGTGGTTGTCGACCCGGCACATCTGCTGCTGGAGATCGAGCGCCTGGAAGCGATCGGCGTCGAGGTTCGCTCGCGCCTGTTCCTGAGCGAATCCTGCCCGCTGATCCTGCCGTTTCACGTCGAGGTCGACAAGGCGCGCGAGGCGCTGCGTGAGTCCAGCGGCGCAGGCAAGATCGGCACCACCGGCAAGGGCATCGGCCCCGCCTACGAAGACAAGGTCGCGCGCCGGGCGCTGCGCGTGCAGGATCTCAAACACCCCGAACGTTTTGCGGCCAAGCTGCGCGAACTGCTGGCGTTGCACAACTTTGCTCTCAGCGGATACCTGCAATCCAAAACGTTGGCCTTCGAGCCGATCTTCGACGCCGCGATGAAAGCCGCTGACGCGCTCAAGCCGATGCTCGCCGATGTTGGTTACCGACTGCACCGCAGTCATGCAGACGGTGCCAACCTGCTCTTTGAAGGCGCGCAGGGCACGCTGCTCGATATCGACCACGGCACCTATCCTTACGTGACCTCGAGCAACTGTGTCGCTGGCAACGCCGCCGCCGGGTCGGGCGTGGGCCCGCAGATGCTGCATTACATCCTGGGCATCACCAAGGCCTACACCACAAGAGTGGGCAGCGGCCCGTTCCCGACCGAGCTGCCGATGGACGCGCCCGGCAGCGTCGGCCACCATTTGTCCACCGTCGGCCAGGAGCGTGGCACCGTGACCGGCCGCGCACGCCGCTGTGGCTGGCTCGACGCCGCCGCGCTGAAACGCTCGATGATCATCAACGGCATCTCCGGCCTGTGCATCACCAAGCTCGACGTGCTCGACGGGCTGAGTGAGATTCTCGTCTGCACCGGTTACGAACTCGGTGGCCGCACGGTCGATATCCTGCCGCTGGACGCCGACGATATCGTTGCCTGCAAACCAGTCTACGAGCGCTTCGAAGGCTGGACTGAAACCAGCGCCGGCCTCACTGAGTGGGATCAGTTGCCGGCGCGCGCGCGGGCCTACCTGCAGCGTATCGAGCAGGTCATCGGCGTGCCGATCGACATGGTCTCCACCGGCCCGGACCGCGACCACACCATCGTGCTGCGGCACCCCTTCCACCGTTGAAGAAGAAAGGCTCCAGCCCATGCTCACCGACGACGGCAAGCATCTCTACGTCTCCTGGGACGA
>JAYUSP010000036.1:0-2842 GCA_043755615.1 Betaproteobacteria bacterium | reverse complement strand
CGTCCACGATAGGCGTTGACGTTCTGCCCGAGCAAGGTGACCTCTTTGACACCTTGTTCGGTGAGGCCGGCAATCTCAGCCAGCACATCGTCGAGCGGCCGGTTGACCTCTTCACCGCGGGTGTAGGGCACGACGCAGTAAGAGCAGTATTTGGAGCAGCCTTCCATGATCGAGACAAAGGCGCTCGCACCTTGCACCCGCGCCGGCGGCAGGTGGTCGAACTTCTCGATCTCCGGGAAGCTGATGTCGATTTGCGGGCGTTGCAGCAGTCGCCGCTGCGCGATCATCGCCGGCAGCCGATGCAGGGTCTGCGGGCCGAAGACCAGGTCGACATAAGGCGCGCGGTCGACGATCGCCGTGCCTTCCTGGCTGGCCACGCAGCCGCCGACGCCGATGAGCACGCCCTTGGCCTTGAGGTGCTTGACGCGGCCGAGATCGCTGAAGACTTTTTCCTGCGCCTTCTCGCGCACCGAGCAGGTATTGAACAGGATCAGGTCGGCCTGTTCGACGTCGGTCGTCGGCTCGTAACCTTCGGCCGCGCGCAGCACGTCGATCATCTTGTCGGAGTCGTATTCGTTCATCTGGCAGCCGAAGGTGCGGATGAAGACTTTTTTTCCGACGCCGTCGGCCTTGCTGCCGGCGTTGTTGTCGATGTCGCCGCTGATGCCGCTGTTGGTGTCGCTGCTGATGTCGCTACCGAGGTCCTGATCACTCATGGCCGGCTCCAGGTCTGGCCAACGGGGTCGAAGACCCAGGCGCGGGCGTCGGCCTCGGTGCGGGGCCACAAGCGGTTGGCGCGTTCGACGGGGTTGAGAACCCAGATGTCTTGCAGCAGCCCGGTGCCGTTTTCGCGGGTGTAGTGAACGACCATCTTCTGGCCGGCGAGCGCGCCCGACATACGCAGCATGTTGTCGTCACCGCGGATGCGCGCGCCGGGCGCCAGGCGCGCCGGGCGGCCGTTGAGCAGCACTTCAGGCGGCTCGCTGACGAGCAACTCGCCACGCAGCGCGTGGGCCGGGAAATTGCGATGCGACTGCGCCGTTGCCGGCAGCGCGAGCAAGATGCCGCAAGCTGCGATCGCGGCGGTGACGATCTGCACGCCAATGAAAGGAACGATGGCCAGCGCACAGCGAAACATGGTTTAGATCCAGGGGCTGTGAAAAAAACGGGCCCGAACTTGACGCTCGGGCCCGGGATGATCTTGGTGGCGCTTCAGGGATTCGAACCCCGGACCTGCGGATTATGATTCCGTCGCTCTAACCGACTGAGCTAAAGCGCCCCGAGCCCACGATTATATCGGGCGTGGAACCAGCCGCGGCGCGCGCCACGAGACCCCGACCGCATGTTCAGTTTTTTTCGCAAAAAAAGTGTCCCGCCGGCGGGACAAACCGCGCCGGCGGTCGAGCCGGCGGCGGCCGAATCGCCGTCGCCGTCGCCGTCGCCGTCGGATTCGCTTTCGCTTTCGCCGTTGCCTTCGCCTTCGCCTTCATTGCCGCCGCCCGCCCGCGGCGCCTGGCTCGACCGCCTGCGTACCGGCCTGCGCAAGACCGGCTCCAGCATCGCGCAGGTTTTCACCGGTACCCAGATCGACGATGCGCTGTACGAAGAACTGGAGTCGGCGCTGCTGATGGCCGATGCCGGCGTCGCCGCGACCGAATTTGTGCTCGCCGACCTGAAGCGCCGCGTCAAGGAACACAAGGCCACCAGCCCGGCGGCGGTAAAGGTGCTGCTCGTCGACGCGCTGGCGGCCACGCTGGCGCCATTGCAGCGCGGGCTCGAGGTCGGCGCCGTCTCGCCGACCGTGATCATGGTCGTTGGTGTCAACGGCGCCGGCAAGACCACCAGCATCGGCAAGCTGACGCACCACCTGGCTGGTAGCGGGCAGAAGGTGCTGCTCGCTGCGGCCGATACCTTCCGCGCCGCGGCACGCGAACAGCTCGCGGCATGGGGCGACCGCAACCGCGTCGAGATCGTCAGTCAGCAGGGCGGCGACCCGGCGGCGGTGAGCTTTGATGCCGTGACCGCCGGTCGCGCACGTGGCTGCGATGTCGTCATCGCCGACACCGCCGGGCGGCTGCCGACGCAGGCACATCTGATGGAAGAGCTCAAGAAGATCCGGCGCACCATCACCAAGGCGCAGGACGGCGCGCCGCACGAGGTGCTGCTCGTCGTCGACGGCAATACCGGGCAGAACGCGCTCGCGCAGGTCAAGGCTTTCGACGCCGCGGTGCAGCTCACGGGCCTGGTAGTGACCAAACTCGACGGTACCGCCAAGGGCGGCGTGTTGGCCGCGATCGCGCGCTGGAGCGTTGCCGAAGGGCGGCCGATCGCGGTCTATTTCATCGGCGTCGGTGAAAAGCTCGAAGACCTGCAGACCTTCGACGCGCGCGAGTTTGCCAACGCGCTGGTGCAGTAGCCGTCGTGCGGCCGACGATTTGTGCGGGCGGCGGGCTGCGGCGACGTGCTGCGGCGATGCCGCTTTAGCGCGCCCGCGGCGCCGCGGCGGGCAGGTCGAGATCGTCAAAAAATGCCGACGGCACCGGTTCCATGGCCTGAGAGAACGCCGCTGCGGCGTCACCTTCGGCGAGCACTTCGAGCATCTCGGGCACCGGGATCAGCGGCATCGGTCGCGACGATGTGCCGCTCGGCGCCGTTTGCATGGCGTGGCGCGCAAAGTCCGCACCGAGTACGTTGCGAACCTCGCCGAGCGTCGGCAGCTCGCCTTCGCGCCAGACATGCACGCCGATGCCGGCGGCACGCAGCACGCGCGCCAGGCGCTCGTGGCGGCGCCGGCTGCGCTCGCTTTCCTGCGGCGGCCGCACGTCGATCACCGCCAGCACCC
>JAYUSP010000035.1:0-8489 GCA_043755615.1 Betaproteobacteria bacterium | reverse complement strand
GGTTTTTTCGCATCATCGGCAGCGGCACCATCGGCAGCGTGCGGCCGTCGCGCGGCGGCAATGCCGGCGATGTGACCTTGAGCATGGCGACCACCGGCGTCGCCGACGGTGCAGTGGCGACGCTGGTTGGGCCGGACGGGACAGCGTTCAATGCGCGCGGTCTGGTTGTCGGCGCCAGCGGCGCGACCCGCATCACCTTCACGCTCGACGGCGCCGCGGTCGGGCGCTACGCGCTGCGCGTGAGCAACCTCGATGGCCGGGTGTTCACCCGGCCCGACGCTTTCGAGGTCGTCAGCGGTGGTGTGCCCGAGCTTTCGGTGCAGGTCATCGGGCGGCCAAAGATCCGTGTCGGCGTGCCGGCGAGCTTCCAGGTGCAGGTCACCAACAGCGGCAGCACGGACGCCTATTTTGTGCCGCTGTGGGTGGTCGCTCCCGAGGCCGTGAGCATAGGCGTGCGCAACTTCAGCGTCGAGCGCAGCGATGCGTTGACCACGGTCGCTGGCGGCCGGCGCTACTACAACCAGTTGCTGCCGCGGGTGCTCGCCGGGGAGACGGTCACGGTGCCGGTGTCGGTGATGGCGACCACGAACCTGGAGTCGCTGCCGATTCGGGCCTCATTGCAGCGGCCCTGGTTCCGTACCGTGACCGAGGCGCGGGCGCAGTTTCCGGACGGCGGGCCGGGCAAATACGACCCGAACTGTTTTTCCGATGTCGCCCATGCCGAGTTTGCAAACTGCGCCGGCCTGTACCTGCAGTACGCCCACGCCGGCGCGCGTGCGCTGGCACTCGAGCCTGGCGAGACCGCACCCACTGGCTCCGGCAGCAGTGGCCGCGAACGTGCGCTGGGCAACCCGATCTGCGACGCGCTGCCCGGGGGTTCTTTTGACAAGGGCAAGGCCGACGGCGCGACCGATGCCAAGAACGGCAACTCAAACGCCTACAACCCGCCGAATATCAAGTCCGACCCGATCGGCGCAGCGCTGTACAACATGGGTTACACCGCGGGCGTGCTTGGCGCCGTGGCCGGTGCAGCGGGTGGCAGTTCATCGTCCGCCGCGGGGCGGCCGGATGCGCGCCGGCTCGCGCTGACCGCATCGACCACGGGCGGCGCCGGCCAGCCGACCGCGCGGCCGCTGGCCGACCCCGCGTGTGACGTGCCGCCGCTGCCGAACCCGCCGCCAACCTTCCCGCGGCCATCGACGAACAACTCAAGCTCGGCCGGTTCGATCGACCCCAACGACAAATACGGCCCGCCGGGCGACGGCAGTGCCGCGCACTTCATCCGCCAGGCCGCGCCAATGCCGTTCACGATCGCCTTCGAGAATCTCGCCAGCGCCGGCCTGCCCGCCGCCGAGGTGGTCGTTACCGACCAACTCGATGTGGCGAAGTTCGATCTGGCCACGCTGACGCTTGGCGATATCAGTTGGGGCCCGCACCGCATCAGCGTGCCGCCGGGGCTGAACAGTTACGCCACGGTCTACACCATCGACACGACGTTGTCGGTGCGTGTGCAGGGCAGCCTGAACCCGACGACTGGCGTCTTGAAGTGGACCTTTACGAGCATCGACCCCGCCACCAAGCTGCCGCCTTCGGATCCCACGCTGGGCTTCCTGCCGCCCAACCGCAACGGCACTGAAGGCCAGGGTTATGTCAGCTTCACGATCGGCCCCAAGGCCGGCGCTGCTGATGGCGCGAAGTGGGAGAACCTGGCCTCCATCGTGTTCGATACCAACGCACCGATCGTCACGCCGACCTGGGTCAACACACTCGACCTGAGCACGCCGGCCAGCCGCGTCAACAGCGCGGCGCAGAAGAGCGGCGCGGTCGATATCGACGTCGCCTGGTCGGGCAGCGATAACGGCTCGGGCGTGGCGGGCTACACGATATATGTGTCCGACAACGGCGGCGCCTTCAGCGCCTGGCAGAGCGATGTCACGGCGACATCGGCCAGCTACCCCGGTGTCATCGGCCACAGCTACGGCTTTTTTGTGCTCGCGCGCGACAAGGCCGGCAATGCCGAAGTGGCCAAGGCCGCGGCCGAGATGACGGTCGAGGTGCGCGACCCGGCGGCGTCGGGTGGCGGTGGTGGCGGCGGTGGCGCATTCGCGCTGGCCGTGCTGGGCGAGCGTGCGACGACCCTGGTGCTGCTGCTGCTGGCGCTTGTGATCCTGTTCGGCAGGCGCGCGGCCGGCGCGATCCTCGGCGCGCGCCGCGCTGCGACCGGCGCCGCACCGCACGCTGCACCGCACGCGCATTCGCACGCGCATTCGCACGCGCTTGCAGCCAGGAGGTCAAGGCGTTAGTATTACAGAAGTTATAACGTCGCTGGAGCCCGCATGACCGCCCTCAAACTCACCCAGATCGGCAACTCCGTCGGCGTCATCCTGCCCAAGGAAGTGCTCGCGCGGCTCAAGCTGGGCAAGGGCGATACGGTGTTTGTCACCGACGCGGCCAACGGGGTCACGTTGACGCCTTACAGCGCCGAATTCGAAACCCAGATGACGGCGGCCAGGCGGGTCATGAAAAAGCGCCGTGACGTGCTGCGTGAGTTGGCCAAGTGACGCGGCCGGCCTGGGTCTGGCTCAGCGCCGACGTATTGCGGGCGGTTCACGAGGAGCAGCTCGTCGAACATGGCGGCGCGCCGGGGACGCGTGACGAGGGTTTGTTCGAATCCGCGCTCGCGCGCCCCGAGAACCTGGCGGTCTATGGCAACCCCGACGCGGTTGCGTTGGCAGCCGCCTATGGTTGGGGATTGGCCCGCAATCACCCGTTCATCGACGGCAACAAACGAACGGCATTCGTCGCGGTGGAGTTGTTTCTCGACTTGAACGGGTATGAACTGCACGCCACCGATGCGGACTGCGTCCTGACCATGCTCGGTGTGGCTGCCGGCGACATGTCTGAAGAGACCTTCGCTGCCTGGCTGCGCAGCCACACCCGGCGCCGCGCGTAGCCGGCGTTTGCCTGCGCTTGCCAGCGCTTGCCAGCGCTTGCCAGCGCCGACCGGCCCGGTCTCGATCTGCCGCAGCGCGAACACCGGGCGGTCGCGATCGGCACACCAAGACTCAAGAATCAAAAGCCAGTCGCAGCGTCAAGCGGCGCTCGGGGCCGGAGAGCTGCATCACCGCGGCGACGAGGTTGGCGGCGGTCTCGCAGCTCAGGGCTGCTTGCGCGCCGGCAGGCCGCCAGAAAGCGAGCAGCACTGCCGGCCCGCGCTCGCCCAGCAGGCGGCGCACCACCTCGCGCTCCAGCGCACTCAGCGCGCGCGGCCGGCCCGCGCTGGGTGGCTCGCGTGCGGCGTCGAGCAACCACGCCGCTTCTTTTTGCGCCAGCGCTGGCGGCAGTTGGCGGCGCGCCGCCGGGTCGGCGCCAAGCAGGCCGCTGCACAAGGCCGGCGCAGCAGCGCCAGTGGCCCGGGCGGCCGCGATCTGCTCGCCGAGCAAGACCATGAAACGCTGGCGCAGTTCAGGCCCGGCATCGTCGAGCAAGCGTGGTGTCAAGTTGTCGATCGACTGCTGCGCAGCGGCCTGCACCGCACCGTCGGCCGCACCAGCCGCGCGAGCCCCACCCGCCGCACCACCAACACGCCGCGCGGCGTGCATTTGCTCAGCAGCGCCGGCCAGCAGGCCGGGGAAGCGCTGGTCGAGCGCGACCCAGACCGGGCGCGTGCTCAAGGCGCTTGCATAGTCCGCCGGCTGTGCGCCGGCGCTGGCGGGCAGCGCGACATCCAGCGGCAGCGCCGGCGCGCTGACCAGCCCGGCGGCCTCGAGCTCGTCGCGGTCGGGCTGCCAGGTGATCGCCGGCGGCGTATTCATGATCTTGTGCACGATGTGGGCGGGCAGCCCGGCGGCGCGGTAGGCCGTCGCCGCGCGCTGGTTCGCCCAGGGCTGGAAGAGGCCGTTCGAGTGCCCCGCCGACTGTCGATAGAAACCGAGCCGCGCGTCCGGTAGCGCCTGGCGCTCGTGGCCCGCCATCAGCACCAGCGCGCAGGCGTTGACACAAGGCCCGACGGCCCGCGTCTGCATCTCGCGGCCGCGCACCAGCGTGGCGATGCGCTGCGCTTGCGCCAGCCGCCCACCCGGCGACGCCAGTTCGAGCAGTTGCGCTTGGGGCGCCGCGGCCAGCGCCTTGGCCACCGCGTCGGCGTCGCCAATACCCAGCGGCCCTTCGAGTCGCAACACCCGAGCATCGCTCGACGCCGTGATGCGCAGCGCGCCATGCGGATCGGTGCCGCCGGCCATCTGCACGTAGTCGGCGCCGTGCCGAACCAGGCTCGCTGCCGCCCAGGCCCAGAGCATGAGGGCCACGACGACGAGCGCCAGCTTCGCCGCCAGCAGCCGGGCCGGGGATGGGCTGCCTTCCTGCTGCGCCGCGGCGAGAGGGCGCCAAAGGCTAACCGTCAAAAACAGGTGCAGAAGCAACAATGCCGGCCAGGCCAGCAGCAGGCCGATGCCGGTGGCCCGCAGCGGCTCGCCGCCGATCTGCGCCCAGGCGGCGAGTGCCCCGACGCCAGCCGCTGCGAGCAGCAGGGCCAGCCCGGCCAACAGGCCGCGCACACGCGGTGAAGTGCGCTCGAAGGCGTTCACCGCTGCATCGCCTGCTCGATCATCCGGTTCTTGATCGCGGTGCTGCCCTGGGGGCCGGCGAGCTCCTTCAACAGCGAGCGTGCCGATGCCGGCGCTGCGGGCGCCGCCGCGGATGCCGGGGTCATGACGCGCTGCCCTGGCACGACGGTCACCGTACCACCGCCGACCGCCTGCTCACGGCTGCCGCCGGGGCACTCACCATCGGTGTATTCGACTGCGGTGGCGGTCTTGCACTTGCGCATCAACGGCGGCACAGAGCCGGCCACACCCGCTACGGCTGCGCCGGCGCTGGAGCGCAGAAAAGCCGCTGAAGGCGCAAACCAGCGTTCGACGATCTCCGGTTGCCAGTGAACCCAGGCCGCGGCGCCCAGGCCGATGCCCAGCAACACCAGACCAATTTGCTTTTTCGACAATTGCCGCGTGCCTAAAACAGAAAGTAGCGCTGCGCCATCGGCAGCACCAGCGCCGGCTCGCAGGTGAGCAACACGCCGTCGGCACGCACGCTGTAGGTCTGGGCGTCGATCTCCATCACCGGCGCGTAGTGGTTGTGCACCATGTCCGCTTTTTTTACGCCGCGGTTGCCCTTGACCGCCGACAGGCGTTTGTGCAGGCCATAACTTTCGACATGGCCGTGCGCCAGCGAGGCCTGGCTGACGAAGGTCAGCGAGCCGCGGTGCAGCGCGCCACCAAAGCTGCCGAACATCGGCCGGTAATGCACCGGCTGCGGCGTCGGGATGCTCGCGTTCGGGTCGCCCATCGCGGCCGCGGCGATAAACCCGCCCTTCAAGATCAGGCTCGGCTTGACACCAAAAAACGCCGGCTTCCAGAACACCAGGTCGGCCCATTGGCCGACCGCGACGCTGCCGACCTCATGCGAGATGCCGTTGGCCAATGCCGGGTTGATGGTGTATTTGGCGATATAGCGTTTGACGCGGGTGTTGTCGTTGTGGGCGCTCGTTTCACCATTCGGCCCAGCCAAGGCGCCGCGCTGCACCTTCATCTTGTGTGCCGTCTGCCAGGTGCGCAGGATGACCTCGCCGACCCGCCCCATGGCCTGGCTGTCGCTGCTCATCATGCTGATCGCGCCCAGGTCGTGCAGCACGTCTTCGGCGGCGATCGTCTCGCGCCGGATGCGGCTCTCGGCAAACGCCAGGTCTTCGGCGATCGACGCATCGAGATGGTGGCAGACCATCAACATGTCGAGATGTTCGTCAACCGTATTGGCGGTGTAGGGCATCGTCGGGTTCGTCGACGAAGGCAAAAAGTTCTGCTCACCGACGACGCGCAGGATGTCCGGCGCGTGGCCGCCACCGGCGCCTTCGGTGTGGAAGGCACACAGCGTGCGGCCCTTGGTCGCGGCGATGGTGTCTTCGACAAAACCCGATTCGTTGAGCGTGTCGCTGTGGATCGAGACCTGGGTGTCGGTGGCCTCGGCCACGCTCAAGCAGCAGTCGATTGCCGCCGGCGTGGTGCCCCAGTCTTCGTGCAGCTTCAGGCCGATCGCGCCGGCATCGATCTGCTGCTGCAGCGCCTGCGGCCGGCTCGAATTGCCCTTGCCGAGAAAGCCGATATTCATCGCAAAGGCGTCGGCCGCTTCGAGCATGCGGCGGATGTTTTCCGGCCCCGACGTGCAGGTGGTCGCCAGCGTGCCGGTGGCCGGCCCGGTGCCGCCGCCCAGCATCGTCGTGACGCCGCTCATCAGCGCTTCTTCGATCTGCTGCGGGCAGATGAAATGGATGTGGCTGTCGATGCCGCCGGCGGTGACGATCAAGCCTTCGGCGGCGATGATTTCGGTGCCCGGGCCGATGACGATCGTGACGCCGGGCTGCACATCGGGGTTGCCGGCCTTGCCGATGGCTGCGATGCGCTGGCCTCTCAACCCGATATCGGCCTTGTAGATGCCGCTGTGGTCAACGATCAACGCATTCGTGATCACGCAGTCGACGGCATCGTGCTGGCCCGGGCCATTGATGCGCTGGCTCTGGCCCATGCCGTCGCGGATGGTCTTGCCGCCGCCGAACTTGACTTCGTCGCCGTAGACCGTGAAGTCACGTTCGACTTCGATGATGAGTTCGGTATCGGCCAGGCGAACGCGGTCGCCGGTGGTCGGGCCGAACATCTCGGCGTAGGCGCGGCGTCCGATGGTCGTCATCTCAGGGCCGCCCGGCCGCCCGAAGGCCGTGAGACGCCCCCTCGGGGGGCAGTGAGCGAAGCGAGCGTGGGGGCAGTCGATTCATTTAGAGCTTTCCCTGGACCAGGCCGCGAAATCCCCAGACCTCGCGGTCGCCGGCGTAGTCGACGAGTTCGACTGTGCGTTGCTGGCCGGGCTCGAAGCGCACCGCGGTGCCCGAAGCGATATTCAGCCGCATGCCACGCGCCGCCGCGCGGTCGAAGCGCAGCGCCGCATTCGTTTCCGCAAAGTGGTAGTGCGAGCCGACCTGGACGGGTCTGTCGCCGCTGTTTTCGACGACGACGGTGGTGCAGCGCCGGCCACCGTTGATGACGATATCGGGGCCGTCGCTGATCAGGAGTTCGCCGGGGATCATGGGCGGCACGACCTCAGGGAATAGGTTGGTGCACGGTCACCAGCTTGGTGCCGTCGGGGAAGGTCGCTTCGACCTGGATGTCGGGGATCATCTCGGGTACGCCCTCCATCACATCGGCGCGGCGCAGCACGGTCTTGCCTTCGCTCATCAAGGCGGCGACGGTCTTGCCGTCGCGCGCGCCTTCCATGATCGCCGCGCTGATGAGCGCCACCGCCTCGGGGTGATTGAGCTTGAGACCCCGCGCACGGCGCCGCTCGGCGAGCAGCGCGGCGGTGAAGATCAGCAGCTTGTCTTTTTCTCGCGGAGTCAGGTCCATGGCCGATGGTGGATGCAGATTTGACGCCATCGTAGCCGGTCAGCGCGAGCCTTTGTGGGGCGCACAGCTGGCGCACTGATTTGGGGTGATGTTGCTGGCACGCCGGTTGCGTAGTGCTTGCCGAGCAGATGTTGCCCAACCCCCCAAGGAGAACCGAACCATGACTTTGAAAAACCCCATGCGCCGCCATGGCCTGAAGACCGTCGCCGCCGCGCTGTTTGCAGCGGGCCTGGTGTCCCCTGCGCTGGCGCAGGGCACGATCAAGGTCGGCGTATTGCATTCGCTGTCGGGCACGATGGCGATTTCCGAGACGGTGCTGAAGGACACCGTGCTGATGGCCATCGACGAGATCAATGCCAAGGGCGGCCTGCTCGGCAAGAAGCTGGAGCCGGTGGTCGTCGACCCGGCATCGAACTGGCCGCTGTTTGCCGAGAAGGCCAAGCAGTTGATCGGCCAGGACAAGGTCGTCGCCGTCTTTGGTTGCTGGACGAGCGTGAGCCGCAAGTCGGTGCTGCCGGTGTTCGAAGAGATGAACAGCCTGCTCTTCTACCCGGTGCAGTACGAAGGTGAAGAGCTGAGCAAAAACGTGTTCTACACCGGCGCCGCGCCCAACCAGCAAGCCATCCCCGCGGTCGAATACCTGATGAGCAAGGCCGGAGGCGGCGCCAAGCGCTGGGTGCTGCTGGGCACCGACTATGTCTACCCGCGCACCACCAACAAGATCCTGCGCGCCTTTCTCAACAGCAAGGGCGTGAAGGACTCCGACATCGACGAGAAGTACACGCCGTTTGGCCACGCTGACTACCAGACCATCGTCGCCGACATCAAGAAGTTTGCCGCCGGTGGCAAGACCGCGGTGGTCTCGACGATCAATGGCGACTCCAACGTGCCTTTCTACAAGGAACTCGGCAACGCCGGCATGAAGGCCAAGGACGTGCCGGTGGTGGCCTTCTCGGTCGGTGAAGAAGAGCTGCGTGGTGTCGACACCAAGCCGCTCGTCGGCCACCTGGCGGCGTGGAATTATTTCCAGTCGATCAAGTC
>JAYUSP010000034.1:0-2855 GCA_043755615.1 Betaproteobacteria bacterium | reverse complement strand
GCTCGGGCCCCATGACGTGCTGCTGCGCCTGGGGGCGGGTGGCATTTGCGGCAGCGACCTGCACTACTACAGAGAAGGCCGCGTCGGCGCGTTTGTGGTGCGCGAGCCGCTGGTGCCGGGGCATGAAGCGTCGGGTGTCGTCGAGCGCATTGGCGCGCAGGTCACACGCGTGGCGCCAGGGCAGAAAGTGGCGATCAATCCGTCGCATCCCTGCGGGCTGTGCGACTACTGCCGCGGCGGCCGCGGCAACCTGTGCCGGAAGATGTTTTTCCTGGGCAGCGCGAGCATCTTCCCGCATGCCCAGGGCATGTTCCGCGAGCGCTTCGTGATGGGCGAACGCCAGCTCACGCCGATCGATGAGCCCGGCATCACGCTGGGCGAAATCGCCTGCGCCGAGCCGCTGTCGATCGGCCTGCACGCGCTGCACCGCGCCGGGCCGGTGCTTGGCGAGACGGTGCTCGTCACCGGCGCCGGCACGATCGGCTGCATGAGCGTGATCGCCGCGCGCCTGGCTGGCGCGGCGCAGGTCATCGTCTGCGATATCAGCGACCGCGCTTTAGGCATCGCCAGCAGCGTTGGTGCCGACCGCGTCGTGCGCAGCGACCAACTGTCGCCGGCCGACCTTGCCGCCGAGCTCGCCGATATCGCCGATGTCTCGATCGAAGCCGCCGGCAGCCCGGCAGCACTAACGACCTGCCTCATGGCCACGCGCCGCGGCGGCCGCGTCATCCAGGTCGGCACGCTGCCGGCTGAAATCCCGTTTCCGGCGAACAGCATCATGGCCCGCGAGCTTGATTACCGCGGCGTCTTTCGCGCCCACGCCGCGTTCGACTGGGCGGTGCAGGCGATCCGCAGCCGCCGGGTGGATGTCCGCCCGCTGATCAGCGCGCAGATTCCGTTGGCGCGGTCGCAAGAGGCTTTTGATCTCGCGCTGGACCGCAGCCGCAGCACCAAGGTGCAAGTGATTTCAGACTGATTTGCCCGCCGTCCCATCCACTGCAAGAGGAGAACCTGATGAAACGCCTGACCCTGAAAACCCTGCTCGCCGCCGCCGTCGCAGCGCTGCTGCCCACGCTGGTTGCGACGCCAGCGCTGGCACAGACCAAGCTCAAATGGGCCCATGTCTACGAGACCAGCGAGCCGTATCACACGCAGAGTGTGTGGGCGGCCGAAGAGATCAAGAAGCGCACGAATGGCAAGTTCGAGATCCAGGTCTTCCCGGCTTCGTCGCTGGGCAAAGAGACCGATATCAACCAGGGCATGTTGCTCGGCACCGTCGACATGATCATCAGCGGCCCGAGTTTTGCCGCGCGCAGTTATCCGCGCCTGGGCATCGCTTATTACCCGTTCATCTTCCGCGACGGCGAACACCTGCTGGCCTACAGCAAGAGCGCGGTATTCAAGGAAATGATCGACGGCTTTCGTGAGAAGACCGGCATCCAGATCCTGGCCTACACCTACTACGGCGCGCGCATGACGACGAGCAAGGTCGCCTTCACCGACTGCGCCGGCATGAAGGGCCTGAAAATCCGCGTGCCCGATGTGCCGAGCTACCGCGCCACGCCCGAGGCCTGCGGCGCCAACCCGACGCCGATCGCATTTGCCGAGGTCTATCTGGCGCTGCAAAACGGCACCGTAGACGCGCAGGAAAATCCGTTGACCACGATCGAGGCGAAGAAGTTCTATGAAGTGCAAAAGCACATCATGCTCACCGGCCACATCGTCGACGGCCTGACGACGCAGGTGGCACCGCATATCTGGACCAAGCTCAGCGACGCAGAGAAGAAAATCTTCTCCGACGTGGCGCTCGAAGCCGCATCGCGCGCATCGGCGCAGATCAAGCAGCGAGAGTCGGAGCTGGTGGCCGAGTTCAAGAGCAAGGGCTTAGGCATCCACAACGTCAACCGGCAGAGTTTTGTCGACGCGGTGCTGAAGGCCAAGTCGGTCGAGTCGATGGGCTTCGACAAGAAGGACTACGACCGCATCGTGTCGATCAAATAGGGTCGCCGTCATGGACATCGACTCCGGCCCCAAGGTGATGGGCGATGACGGCGAGTTCCACGCCACCGACGAGGCCGTGGACCTGTCAGACACGCCCTTCGAGGCCTGGGCTGCGGTGCTGCTGTTCTGGGCCCTGGCCGGCGTCGTGTTCACGCAGTTCTTCACCCGCTACGCGCTCAACGACTCGGCGGCCTGGACCGAGGAGATCGCGCGCTACCTGCTGATCGGCGTGGTTTTTGTCGGCGCGTCGATCGGCGTCGCCAAGAACAACCACATCCAGGTCGACCTGCTCTACCGCTACCTGCCCGCACCGCTGTGCCGCGCGCTGGCGCTGCTCGTCGATCTGCTGCGCATCGCGTTCCTGGTGTCGATGTCGGTATTCACGGTGCAGATGATGCAAAAGATGGGGCCGCTGCAGATGACGATCGTCGACCTGCCGATGAATATCGTCTACAGCGTCGTGCTGTTCGGCTTTGTGACCATGTCGCTGCGCTCGATCTGGGTCATGAAGGTTCATTTGCAGCGCGGCTACAGCGTGCTCGAACGGCCCGAGTCGCAAATGACCGACCGCTGAAACACAAGCCGCAACCAGCAACAGCCCACCCCATGCTCAAGATCATCTTCCTCTTCATGATGGCCAGCGGCCTGCCGGTGGCGATTGCGATGGCCGGCTCGGCGCTGCTCTACATCCTGATCAGCGGCGACTTGCCGCCGTTTGCGGTGATCCACCGCATGATCGGCGGCATCGACAGCTTCCCGCTGCTGGCGGTGCCGTTTTTCATCCTCGCCGGCAACCTGATGAACAACGCCGGCATCACCAACCGGATCTACAACTTCGCGCTCGCGCTGGTCGG
>JAYUSP010000033.1:0-2862 GCA_043755615.1 Betaproteobacteria bacterium | reverse complement strand
GCGGGGCCGCGCCAGGGCAGCGCACATTCCTGGCATCTCTATGTCGTGCGCCTGGACGACAGCACGCCGGCGCAGCGCGACGCGGTGATCGAACATCTTTACGCGCGAGGCATCGGCTGCAGCGTGCACTACGTGCCGCTGCATCTGCAGCCCTATTGGCGCGACCGCTACGCGTTGCAGCCGGCGATGTACCCGCGCAGCCAGCACGCCTACGAGCGCCTGATCAGCTTGCCGATGTATTCGCGCATGACGGCCGCCGACACCGGGCGCGTGGCTGCGGCGCTGCACGAGGCGATCGGCCGGGCGTGATCAGCCCGGCGCTTGACATCGTCACCGCTGTCGCCGGCCGGTTGCCGTTCGGGTCGCGCGTGTCGGGTAGCGCGGTGGCGACGGAGCGAGTGATCTGTACGATATCAAAATCGTAACTTCAAACGGTACAAGCCGTGCAAACATGATCCCGCGCCACGCCACCACCACGCTGCACGCGCTGGCGGCGGGTTTCCCCGTGGTGGCCATCACCGGGCCACGCCAGTCGGGCAAGACGACGCTCGCACGCGAGGCCTTCGCGGGCCTGCCGCATGTCAACCTTGAAGACCTCGACACCCGCGAGCTGGCCCTGGCCGACCCGCGCCGCTTCTTCGAACGCCATCCGCAGGGCGCCGTGCTCGACGAGGTGCAGCGCGCGCCGCAACTGATGTCGTACCTGCTCGGCGTCGTCGATTCGTCGCCAGCCAGCCCACCGCGCGCCAGTGGCTCACCGTGTTGCAGGCCAGCCACCTGGTCACGCTGCTGCCGCCGTATCACCGCAATTTTGGCAAGCGGCTGGTGAAGACACCCAAGTTGTACTTCCTGGACACCGGCCTGCTGTGCTGGCTGTTGCGCATTGCGTCGCCCGACGACCTTGCAGTGCATGCCGCCCGCGGCGCGGTCTTCGAGACCTGGGTCGTGAGCGAGACGCTCAAGCATCGGCACAACCAGGGCCTGGCGCCCGATCTGCATTTCTGGCGCGACAACCACGGCCTGGAGGTCGACCTGCTGTTCGAGCACGCCGGCCGCCTGCACAGCGTGGAGTGCAAGTCCGGCATGACCTACGCCAGCGACTGGATCGCCCCGGCGCGCCGCTGGCGCCAGGCCGCGGGCGCCGATGCCGCGCCGCCGGTGCTCGTTTATGGTGGCGACACAAGTTACGCGCGTGCCGACCACAGCGTGCTGAGCTGGCGCGACCTGGGGCAGCGCGGGTGAGTCCGGCGCTCAGGACAGGTGTCGGCCGCCAGTTTCACAGCTACCGGATCAGCGCACCAACCGGTGTGGGCGGGCGTAGTTGATGAGGACCGCGCGGTAGGAACCCTTGAAGACGAACATGCTACCCGCCGCCGCGCCGACCGTGCCAATCGTGTCGATCAAGGCCTGCATGTGCTCGGTGCTGCCCGCACCGCCGAGCACGCTGAGTGGCGTGTCGATGGCGTTGCGCACCTGCCGGGCAAGCTCAAGATCGTAGCCCCCCATCTGACCGTCGCGGTCGATCGAGTTGATGACGATCTCGCCGGCACCAAACGACACGGCCTGCTGGCAAAACTCAAGCAGGGGCTGCTTATGCGCTTGCCGGCCGTTGTGAGAATGGATGGTGTAGCCCGAGAAAAGACGGTTGGCCTTCACGTCGACCGTGACCACCACGCTTTGGGCGCCGATGGCCTGCGACATCTCTTTGATCAGCTCGGGGTGCGCCAGCGCCGCGGCGCTCACCGACACCTTTTCGAAGCCAGTGGCCACGATCCGGGCGGCCTGTGCTGCGGTCGTTACGCCACCGCCATAGCACAGCGGCATGCGTGACTCCACTGCCAGGCTGCGCAGCAACTGCATGCGCGGCTCGTAGCCCTGTGTGGTGGCATCGATGTCGATGAACATCAGTTCATCGACTTCCTTCTCGTTAAATATTTTCACTGCGTTGAGCGGGTCGCCGACGTACTTTGGCTCCTTGAACTGGCGTGTCTTCACCAGCCCGCCGTTGTGCAACAGCAGACACGGAATGATTCGGGATCGCAGCATGTCAGAGTCTTGCAAAATTGCGGAAAACCGCCACACCGTTGGCGTGGCTCTTCTCCGGGTGGAACTGCATGCCGATCACGTTGCCACGCGTCACGCTGCAAGGCAGATCTTTGCCGCAGCTGACCGTGGCCACCACGCTGGCTTGATCGGCCGCGTCAAAGTAATAGCTGTGCAGGAAGTAGAAGCCCCGGTCGAGGTCGACGCTCTCGAACAGCGGCGAGGGCATGTTCAAGCGCACCGCGTTCCAGCCCATGTGCGGCAGTTTGGGTCGGCTGGGGATCGCCGAAGCGTCGATGCGTCGGATGTGTCCAGGGATCCAGCCCAGACCGGGCAGCGAGCCCTCGTCGCTGGAGTCGCCCAAGATCTGCATGCCCACGCAAATGCCGAGAATCTTTTTGTTGCGACCATGAACTTCGTCGTTCAGCAACGCGACGAGACCAGACCCGGACAGTGACCGCATCGTCGTGTCGAAAGCGCCCACGCCGGGCAGGATGTAGCGCTCGGCCGCACGCAGCTCGGCATGGTCTTTTGTGATGGTGTGCGGCAGTTTCAGCCGCTTGAAGACGTCGGCGATTGCGGCGACATTGCCCGAGCCGTAGTCGACGATGGCAATCATCGCTTGACGGACCTTTCCACCCCGAGGAACTTCAGCACCTTGGCGCCGAGGTCGAACATCCACTCGCGATTCTTGTAGTCACGGTAGGTCTTGAGCGGCATCTCGTGGTAGCTGCGCAGCTCGGCCACGCTGATACGCAGCTTGGTGGCGACGTACTCGAAGTCCTCGTCGATCGTGGCCGGGTCGTAAGCCGGTTTGTG
>JAYUSP010000032.1:0-8535 GCA_043755615.1 Betaproteobacteria bacterium | reverse complement strand
CTTCGACCTGGGCCGTGAAGACCACCGCGCCGATGCCGGTGGTGACGCCGCAGCCGATGTAGCAGACCTTGTCGAAAGGCGCGTCGCTGCGGATTCTGGCCAGCGCGATTTCGGGCACGACGATGTGGTTGGCAAAGGTGCTCGTGCCCATGTAATGCAGGATCGGCTGGCCGCCGATTGAAAACCGCGACGTGCCGTCGGGCATCAGCCCACGCCCCTGCGTGCCGCGGATCTGCTGGCACAGATTGGTCTTGCGCGACAGGCAAAATTTGCACTGCCGGCACTCGGGCGTGTAGAGCGGAATGACATGGTCATCGCGCTTCAAGGTCGTCACCCCAGCGCCGACTTCGAGCACCACGCCCGCGCCTTCGTGGCCCAGGATCGCCGGGAACAGGCCTTCGGGGTCGGCGCCCGAGAGCGTGAACTGGTCGGTGTGGCAGATGCCGGTGGCGCGGACTTCGACCAGCACCTCGCCGACGCGCGGGCCTTGCAGGTCGACGGTTTCGATCGTCAGCGGGGCGCCGGCCTTCCAGGCCACGGCAGCGCGGGTTTTCATGCTTCGCTCCAGTTGTGATCTGGGTCTGAGCCTACTGCATGACACCCGCGGCGCCGCGGCGCCATCGCCGCATCGTCGTCGTCGTCGTCGGGCTACCAGCTGACCCCGACAAAAGCTTTCACGCGCCGCCCGCTCGGGTCGTTGATGATCTGCACCCCGCCCTGCACGGTGGCGTTTTCGAGCACCACCTTGCCGGTGATGTCGAGTTTTTTCGTCTTGCCGTCCTGGACATATTCGATCTCGATGCGGTTGCCCGACTTGGCCTTGAAGACGAGCTTGGTGGCGATCGTCGTCACTGCCGGGCCGCCGGGCGCGGTGCTCTTGCGGTAGGCAAAGTCCCAGTTCAACTCGCCGTTCTTGAGCTGCACCTGCAGCGAGCCGCCAACCTCGACGACCTGCGAGTTCGGGCCCTTGGTCTTGCCGACATACAGCGACAAAGCACCCCGCGCGACATCCCACTCGAAGGTGGTCTGGATCTCGATGCGCGACTTGCGCACACCGCCGTCCTTGACATCGTCGATCTTGAAGACCAGCGTGAAGCCGGGTTTGATTTCCAGGCTGCCCATGAACTGCAAGCGGCGCCGGCCGTTGCTCGCCGACTCGTAATCCAGCGCGAGGTGGTTGCGCGTCGGGTCGACAGCCACCGCACCGGGCAGGTCAAGCGGCTTGGCAGCGATTTCCAGCTTCGGGTCGTCGAGCAAGAAGTGCAGCCGAATTTCGTTGTCGGCGTTGGCGGCCGCACCCGCCTTGCGCTCCCACTGCCCGGCCAGGATCAGGCTCGACGGTGCGCGCGAGATTTCCTTGTCGGCAAACTGGAAACGAAAGCGCGACTTGCTGTCTTCGACATAACCGTCCAGCGTGGACTGCACGCCGTTGATATCGAGTATCAGGTTGCCGTTGGGCAGCATGCCGAATTTGCAGCGCAGCTCGAACTCGAAATTGTTGTCGCCATCGGGGTCGACGACGAGGCGGTTGGCCACCAGCCTGAAACGCGGCTGGCCTTCGGCTGTGGTGCGGCCGGTGAACGCCACCCGGCTGCCCTGGCTGATGGTCAGCTGGTTGTTGGCGTTGAAGGCCCAGACGATGCCGTCGATATCGACGCTGCCGCCGCCGGCGGTGCGCTTCAGCCGCAACTGGTTGGTTGCCGTCGTCGACCAGGTGCCGACATCGTTGGCCGCGCTGTCGAGGACACGCCCGTCGGTGTCGAACTGGAGCATCTGGCCTGCAACTTCGATCGGAAACTGTCTCATGGTGGGCTCCTGCTGTGGGTCTGAGGTAGGGCTAACGATTTACCTGGGGCTGCACCGAACTGGCAGTCAAGGCGTGGCCCAGGAACTGACGGTGAAATACAGCCGGCCGCGCCGGTATTCTGGCGCGACGTTGCCGACCGGGCGCGCCCAGTCGAGCCGCATCGTGACGCTGTCGTTGTAGACGTAGCGCAGGCCGGCGCCGAGGCCGGCTTTGCGGCCGCTCAAACCGGCGGCAGCACCGCCGCCGAGCCCGCCGATATCGGCGATGAAGGCCAGCGCCACGCTGCGCCGCAATGTCCGCGCCAGCGTGGGCGACTCCGGCGCCCAGGGCAGCGGCATCCAGTACTCGTTCTGCAGCACCCAGGTGCGGCGTGCCGATGCGGCGTCGGCGCGGTAGCCGCGCACCGAATCCTCGCCACCGAACGACGGCCATTCACTCGCCGGCGCGGCGCCGCTCACCGCCCGTGCATGCAGGCGCAGATCCCAGCGGCTCAGCGCGCCGACAAAACGATGCAGCGCGAAATCGGCCCCGGCTTTGCTGAAGCGCTGGCCGTCGGCGCTGCCACGCGCCAGCGACAGCGTCGCTTCGGCCTGCGCCGACGCCGGCGTGCGCGGCCAGGCCTTGGCGACCTGCCAGGACACATCGGCCAGTCGGATGTGGCTGCGGCTGCGGTTGGCGCTGCTTGCGGCAGCGGCGGGATTGGTTTCGGTGCGGTAGTCGGCGAGGCTAAAGTCGATGTGGCTGAAGCTCGCCGCCTCGTCGCGCCAGAGGTCGAGCGTGGCGCGCAACTCGCCGCCGTCGCTGCGTGTATCTGCAGCGACGGGGTTGTTGTTGGTGTTGTTCGTGCTGGCCAAAGTGCGGTTGGGGTCGAAGTCGGAGAAGCCGCGCAGCGACAACTGCAAGCGCCGCTGCAGGCGATCGAAAGCCACGAAGTCGCGGCTGTAACTGAACGCGCCCGACGCCTTGGACTGCTGGCCCAGCCGCAGCGACCAGGTGTCTTCGTTGCTCAGGCCGACGCGGCTGAATTCGAGCGTCGCCAAAAGCGGTTTGCCGGCCTGGTGTTCGGCGCTGAGGTCCAGGCGGTGGCGATGTTTCGTCGCGGCCGGCAGCGGCTTGTTCTGCGCGGCGGCGTCGGCGCCGATGGCGGCTTTGGGCTGCGCGAACTCGGCATGTTCGGTGGTCGACAGCGCGTCGGCTTTCTTGACGCCGTCGGCGGGCGACACCAACGTGGATGCGGTCGCGTCGGTCGCTGCGGTCGTTGCCGAGGAAACGGTCGCCTTTGCACAATCGCGCAACAGGGTCGTCGCGCCGGCAGCGCTTGCCGCTGCGGCGGCCCCGCCCGCCGGCTGCACGATCAGGCTGCCGACGGTGCGGCGCTGGGCCGGCAGCGCGCGCTCGAGCGCCAGCTTGGCCTCGTAGCCGATCAGCGCGGTACGCTGCAAACGCTGCGCCAGTGCGCGCCGCGTCATGAACTCGCTGCCAAATTGCAGTCCGGCGCCAGGGCCTTCAAGAAAACTCAAGCGCAGCGTCGCCGGCCGCCGGCCGGTGCTGGCCAGCGGCTCCTTCCACACCGCTTCGGCAACGCAGACGTAGTCGGCCGGCCGCGCCATCACGCGGCTGAAATCGCTGGTCGGCAGCAGCAGGTACAAAACCCGCCGCAGCGTTGCGACATCAGTCGGATCGGCTTCGACATACACATCCTCGATCACCGGGTCGGGCGCGAGGTGGATGCGGCCTCCAAAGTTTGCACGCGCAAAGCTGGGCAGCTCGGGCGCGATGCCGGCCACGCCGGGCTTCGGCGGCGCGGCCAGCACCAGGCCGCCGGTCTGCGTTTCGTCGTGGCGATGGCGCAGCGGCTGCACCGAGATGCCACGCACCTCGAGGTAGTCCTGCGCCGGCTCGATGAGTTTGTCGCGGTACCAGAGCTTGCATTCGCGCGGCCGCACGACATGCTCGACGAGGCCCGGGATCAGGTGCTCCCACTCGGCGACATTGGTCGACGGCACCAGCGGCCGGTCGCGGCGCAGCAGTGGCGGCGCGATGCGAAATGACACGATGCCGTCGTCGGGCCGGTCGTCGCCAAATTCGTCCGGGTCGAGGTTGAACTTCAGCAGCGGCCCGTCGAGCAGGCGCACATCGTTGACGCTGGCCTTGAGCACGTCAAAGAGGTTCTGCGTGCCGTCGGTCACTGGCGGGAACCGATCGCGATGTAGTCGGGTCCAGGCCTGCAGGCGGTCACCCGCGGCGAGCCAATCGGCATCCAGCTGCAACAGCGCCTGCGCTTCGGTATCCACCTTGCTGAACGCTTGCCGCGCCGTGTGCATGCGCTGCCAGCGAGCGCGGCCTTCGATGTCGCTGGCATCGGCCGGCGCGGCGCCCTGGGCAATACGATCGAATACCTTGCCGCGGCTGCGCAAGAGGCCGTTGAGGTAATCGACCAGTTCGCGCTGGATCAATGCCGGCGTCAGCCCGCAGCCGGCGTACGCCCCTTCGCGCGACTTCAGCTTGAGCTGGCTGCGCTGCGCATCGACGACGACGTAGCCGCCCCGCACGACGAACTGCGCACGCAATTCGGGCACATCGTCTTGCGCCACGCTCAGGCACGCCGCGGCTTGCAGCAAGATCGCGAGCAGGGCTGTGGATACTGGGTGGCGCTTCATCGCAGCCGCGCAGTGTGGCGCAGGCGGCTGCGGCTGTGAAGTCATGAGCTTGGGGATGGACGTGGCGGTGCGCGCGGTGGTGGTTCTCTTGAGTCGGCGCGCCGCAACCGGCGGCGCGTTCGAGCAGCGTCGCCTGATCGACCGCCGATCGCCGTCAGCCGCCAGCGCTGCCAGTCGTCGCAGTGACAGCGTCCGCGTCCGCCTCCGCATCCAGCCGCTCGGCGCCGGCATAACAGAGAAACCGCCGGTTCGCCGCGCGCCCGAAGAGCGTCATGCCCAGTCGCTGCGCGAGCTGGTGCCCCATCGCCGTGACGCCGTTGCGCGAGACCAGGATCGGCACGCCGATGCGGGCGGCTTTCATGACCATCTCGCTGGTCAGGCGGCCGGTGGTGTAGAGCACCTTGTCGGCGCCAGCGATGCCGTTCATCGCCATCCAGCCGGTGATCGAATCGACCGCGTTGTGGCGGCCGACATCTTCGACAAAATGGCGCAAGTGGTCACCGCACCACAGCGCGGTGCCGTGCACCGAACCCGCCAGCCGGTGGATGCTTGGCTGTTCGCGCATCGTGTCGAGGATCGTATTCAGCGTGCGCTGATGGATGCGCGCTGACTGTGCATCGGGCAATTGCAGCGCATCGATCTCGGCCATCACATCACCGAACACCGTGCCCTGGCCGCAGCCGGTGGTGACCACCCGCCGCGCGGTTTTTTCTTCGAGGTCTGCGATGCCGCCGCGGGTATGCACCGCCGCGGCGTCGACCGCCCAGTCGACCGTGATCGACTCGATCTGGCGCGCATCGGCGATCAGGCGCTGGTTGAGCAGATAACCCAGCACCAGCAATTCGGGTTGCTGGCCGAGCGTCATCAGCGTGACCAGCTCGCGGCGGTCAACAAAAATCGTCAGCGCCCGTTCGTCGGGGATGTGGATGCGGCGGCGCGTGCCGCTGGCATCGACGACCTCGATCTCGCGGGTCAGCGCGCAGTGGGCCTGCGTGAGGTGCGGCAGGGGCGGCAACTTCGGCGACCGCTGAGTGCTGGTTTCCGGGCGGGCAGAAGGGTTCACCCAATGAGTGGATCACACTCGCCGCCGACAATCGCCGCCAACAATCACTGCCGCCCATGGCCATCGACAAAAATCTCATCACCGGGCTCGTGCTCGCCGGCGGCCGCGGCAGCCGCATGGGCGGTGTCGACAAGGGCTTGCAGCCGTTCAACGGCAAACCGCTGGTGCAGCATGCGATCGACCGCCTGCGCGCCCAAGTCGGGCCCTTGTTGATCAATGCCAATCGCAACTTGGACGTCTACGCGGCCTTCGGTCTGCCGGTGGTCGCCGATGCCGCCGACAGCGCCAACGCCGCGTTCGGCGACTTTGCCGGCCCGCTGGCGGGCATGCTCGCCGGCTTGCAACACTGCTCCACGCCGTACCTGGTGAGCGTGCCCTGCGACAGCCCGGGCTTTGCGCCGGACCTTGTCGCTCGGCTGGCGCAGGGGCTGCAAGACAATGCGGCCGATATGGCGATGGCCGCATCGCTGGAACCCGGCAACGACAACCGCCGCGACGCAATCGTGCAAGTGCAACCGGTGTTTTGCCTGATGAAGATTGCGCTGGTCTCGAGCCTGGCCGCTTACCTGCACAGCGGCCAGCGCCGAATAGACCGCTGGGCCGGCGCGCAGCGCTGCGTGCAGGTTTTGTTCGACAATGTGGACGAGTTTTTCAACGCCAATACGCTGGGCGACCTGGCCCGGCAAGACGAGACAGCACCATGAACCCGCTCACTGACCAGCCCACTGACCACCCCACTGACCAGCCCACCTACGCCGACTTCAAGACCGCTGCGCTGGCGCGTGGTTTCGACGAAGTGCTCGAGCGCCAATGGGGCGCCGGCATCGTGCTCGACACGCACACGCATGCCTTCGCTGTTGACGCACGCGTGGTGCAGGGCGAGATGTGGCTGACCTGCGGCAGCGAGGTGCGGCACCTGTTGGCCGGCGATACCTTCACGCTCGACCGCGATGTGCCCCATGCCGAACGCTACGGCGCCGAAGGCGCGACCTACTGGGTCGCGCGCCGCAACGCAGGCCGTTGAGTCGGCCCGTATGGGCCCGTATGGGCCCGTGCTGGCCCGTGCTGGCCCGCTGACACCGTGCTGATCCGGCCCGGCCGCCGCATGGCCCGGCGCACTGGCACATCGGCGCGCCTGCTGCCGCCGGCTACGATCACGTCGCGTTCAACCAACCCGACCTGTCATCCATGAGCATCGACTTCAACGGCCGCGTGGCCCTCGTCACCGGCGCCGGTGGTGGCCTCGGCCGCCAGCATGTGCTGGCCCTGGCCGCACGCGGCGCCAAGGTCATCGTCAACGACCTCACATCCAGCGGCGCCGGCGCGCCGTCGGCTGCGGCGGTGGTGGCCGAGATCACGGCCGCTGGCGGCACCGCGATGGCCAGCCAGGCGTCGGTCACCGACGAGGCCGCGGTGTCGGCAATGGTGCAGCAGGCGCTCGACGCCTGGGGCCGCATCGACATCCTCGTCAACAACGCCGGCATCCTGCGCGACAAGTCGTTTGCCAAGATGACGATGGCCGACTTCCGGCTCGTGCTCGACGTGCATGTCGTCGGCGCGGCGATCTGCACCCAGGCGGTGTGGCCCACGATGCGGGCGCAGAAATACGGCCGCATCGTGATGACCAGTTCGTCGTCTGGCCTGTGGGGCAACTTTGGCCAGGCCAACTACGGCGCCGCGAAGATGGCGCTGGTGGGTTTGATGCAGACCCTGTCGATCGAAGGTGCGAAGGACGGCATCCGCGTCAATTGCCTGGCGCCCACCGCAGCCACGCGCATGACCCAAGGCCTGCTGCCGGCGCCGGTGCTGGAGCGGCTCAACCCCGAGGCCGTCACGCCAGGATTGCTCTACCTGGTGAGCGAAGACGCGCCCACACGAGCGATCCTTTGTGCCGGCGCCGGCACGTTCGAGCGTGCCTACGTCACGCTGACCGGCGGGGTGCATCTGGGCACCGGCCCCGACACCGCAGAGCGCGTGGCCGACCAGTTCGACGCGATCTCCGACCGCAGCGGCGACAGCGTGCCCGAGGACGGCGGTGCGCAGGGGCGCAACGAGATCGGCAAGGCCGAGGCCAGCGCGGCTTGACGAGCGCTGCGTGCTGCGCTCCCGCGAATCACGAATCACAAATCGCGGGGCGCGAATCGCGATGCGCGGAGCGCGGCCCAGCCGCTGCTCGCGCTCAGGCCTACTTCGCCGCCTCACCCAGACGGCGGCCCAGCGAGATGCCGTAAGGCGCGGGCCGGGCGAGCAGGATCGGGTCGGCCGACGCCCTGATGCCGTCGGGCAGCACCAGCGGGTTGAAGGTCACCTTGTCGCAGGCGCCACCCGGGCCGGCCTCGACCTTGTCGATCACCAGCCTGCCGGCCGACACGACCTTGCGACTGTCGGGCCAGACTCGCGCCGGGTCGGTGAGCTGATCGTCCTTGTCGGCGAGTTGCAGACGGAAGTCAAAAGCCACCGCACCGCCGGCCACGCGCTGGCGCAACTCGTCGGCGAGAAAGTTGTCGGGCAGGGTCTTGAGTTGCTCGTCGGTCAGGCCCACCGTGCCGGCGTCGGGCACAAACTGCCAGCGGACAAACTGGCCCGCGCCGCGCGCGTTGATGACTTCGAAGGCGTTGTTGCTCCAGTAGTTGACGCTGCCGTAACTCGCCGGGATCGGCGCCTTGGCCAGGTAGGCGCCCTGCAACGTGGTTTCCGGGTTGGCTTCGTTGAAGGCCTTGAGTTTTTCGGGGTCGGGCTTGCCGGTGGCCGGGTCGGCGCTGCGCACCTGCAAGAAGGGCGCGAATTGCTCTGGTTTGCTGACAAAGTACATCGGCGCCGAGATATTCGCGGTCAACCATTGCTCGCCATTGGCGGCCATGAACTGCAGCGCGATGGCACGCACCGAGCGGCTCTTGTCGCTGGCGTTCGGGTTGCCGCCGCCGACCGAAAAACGCGCGATCACCGGCACCTTGTCGCCGTTGAACACCGTCGCCCGCGACAGCGCCCGGCCGTCGGCGTTGCCG
>JAYUSP010000031.1:0-8554 GCA_043755615.1 Betaproteobacteria bacterium | reverse complement strand
GGGAACGCGCGGCGATTCTGTGGTGCTGCCCGCACTTCGGGCAGACATTGACGTTCTGTTCGAGGTCGGTCTTGTACAGCACCGTCTCGCACGCCGGGCACTTGATCCACAACCCTTCCGGAACCGTGCGGCGTTCGCTCGGATCGGTGGGTTGAATCTTCGACGGCAGCAGTTTCTCGAGCCAACTCATATGCCGGATCCTTCTGGGTTATGCATCAAGCGCGGCGCGGATCGATGCGATGAATTCGGCCGCGCCTGCCGCCACATTGTCGCGCGTTCGCGTTTCGAGATTTTGAACCAGCGCCGCGCCGATGACGACCGCGTCGCACACCTCGGCCACGGCCCGCGCGGTGCGCCCGTCGCGAATGCCAAAGCCCACACCGACGGGGAGTTTGACATGCGCCCGAATGCGCGGCATCGCCGCCGCCACGGCCGCAACGTCGAGGTGGCCCGCGCCCGTCACGCCTTTGAGCGAAACGTAGTAGATGAAACCGCTCGCGGCGCGCGCCACACTGGCGATGCGCGCGTCGGTCGAGGTCGGTGCGAGCAGGAAGATGGGATCGAGCTTGGCGAGCTTCATCTTGCCGGTGAAGGCTTCGCATTCCTCGGGCGGATAGTCCACGACCAGCACGCCGTCCACACCGGCAGCCTGCGCATCGGCAATGAAGCGGTCCACGCCATAGCGCTCGATCGGGTTCGCATAACCCATCAGCACGACGGGTGTGGTGGCGTCATGCAAGCGGAACTCGCGCACATAGCCCAGTACCTGGGGCATGCCGATGCCCTTGGCCAGGGCGCGCTCTGCCGCCTTCTGGATCACGGGGCCGTCGGCCATCGGGTCGGAGAATGGCACGCCCAGTTCGATCAGGTCGGCTCCAGCATGGGCCATGGCGCGCATCACCTCGACGGTGGCCTCGGGGTAGGGATCGCCCGCCGCGATGTAGGGAATGAGCGCCTTGCGGCCGCGCTTTTGCAGTTGCGCGAAGGTCGCGGCAATGCGGCTCATCGCGCCACCCCCAACGTGGCTTCGCCGCCCTTGACGGTCTGGCCGCGGCACGACGGCCGGCAGTAGAACTCGGCGCCCGACAGGTCCGCCACGGTGCCGATGTCCTTGTCACCACGCCCCGACAAGTTGACGAGCAGGTGCTGGTCGGGCCGCATCGTCGCGGCGAGTTTCATTGCATAGGCGACGGCATGGCTCGATTCGAGCGCGGGGATGATGCCTTCGGTGCGGCACAGGCGATGAAAGGCCTCGAGCGCCTCGTCGTCGGTGATGCTCACGTACTCGGCACGGCCGATGTCTTTCAGGTACGCGTGCTCCGGGCCGACGCCGGGATAGTCGAGCCCCGCCGACACGGAGTGCGTTTCCGTGATCTGGCCGTTCGCGTCTTGCAGCAGGTAGGTGCGGTTGCCGTGCAGCACGCCCGGCGAGCCGGCGCTGAGCGAGGCCGCGTGTTTGCCGCTGGCGAGGCCCTGCCCCGCGGCCTCCACGCCGATCAGCCGCGTACCCGCATGTTCGATGTACGGATAGAACAGCCCCATCGCGTTGCTGCCCCCGCCCACGCAGGCGAGCACGGCGTCGGGTTGGCGGCCGATCATCTCGGGCATCTGCACGATGCATTCGTCGCCGATGACGCGCTGAAAATCGCGCACCATCATCGGGTAAGGGTGCGGGCCGGCCACGGTGCCAATGATGTAAAACGTGTTCTCGACGTTCGTCACCCAGTCGCGCAGCGCTTCGTTGAGCGCGTCTTTCAGCGTCTTCGAGCCGCTTTCCACCGGCACCACGGTGGCGCCGAGCAGGTGCATGCGGTACACATTGGGCGACTGGCGCTTGATGTCTTCGCTGCCCATGTAGACCACGCACTCCAGGCCGTAGCGCGCGCAAATCGTCGCCGTGGCCACGCCATGCTGGCCAGCCCCCGTTTCGGCGATGACGCGCGGCTTGCCCATGCGCCGCGCGAGCATCGCCTGGCCTATTGTGTTGTTCACCTTGTGCGCGCCGGTGTGGTTCAGGTCTTCGCGCTTCAGATAAATCTGCGCGCCACCGGTCTCGCGGCTCAGGCGCGCGGCGTGGTACACCGGGCTCGGCCGGCCGACGAAATGGCGCAGCTCGGAGCGGAACTCGGCCATGAACGCCGGGTCTTCGCGCACCTCGGCATAGACGCGCTTGAGTTCGTCGATCGCGTGGATCAGGGTTTCGGCGACAAAGGTGCCGCCATAGGGGCCGAAGTGGCCAGTCGAATCAGGTTGCTGGTAGTTCACGATGGTCTCGCAAAGGGGCAAAAAAGGGGCAAAGGGTTCAGGCGGGCGCGGCGCTGGCGCGGGCATCGGCCTCACGCACTGCCTCGCAAAACCGGCGTACCGCCTCGGCATCCTTGATGCCCTTGGCGGATTCGACGCCGGAGCTGACGTCAACGGCCCAAGGCCGTACCCGCGCGATGCCCTCGCCCACATTTGCGGCATGCAACCCACCAGACAAAACGACCGGACGGGGAACGTTGGGCGGAACGAGAGACCAATCGAAAACCTTTCCACTGCCGCCAAAGCCCTCGACGAACGTGTCAAGCAAAACCGCCTGGGCACCAGCATAAGACGCGGCGAAGTCTAGCAAATCGAAGCCCGCTCGCATGCGCGCGCAGCGAATGTAGGGCCGGCCAACGCGTTCGCATGCCTGCGGCGTCTCGTCGCCATGGAACTGCAGTACGAGTTGCGGCACCGCCGCCACGGCAGCTTCGATGTCGCGCTCGGAGGCGTTGACGAACAAGCCGACGGGCGTCACGAAGGGCGGCAGGCGTTGGGCCAGCTCACTCGCCCGCGCGACGGCCACGTACCTGGGGCTGCCCGGGTAGAACACGAAACCCACGGCGTCGGCACCGGACTGCACGGCGCATTCGACGTCCGCCTCGCGCGTCAGGCCGCAAATCTTGATTCGGGTTCGCTGCGTCATTGGGGCATTGTGGCGGCTCCAACCAGCCAGTCCATGGCGGGGGTGCGGTCGGGCAGGTTGATCTCGGCATCGTAGTACGGGCCGAGAAAGTACAGACCGTCAGCGGAGAACGTAGGTGCGGCGAGCGCGCGATCTCGCGACGCAAGGACTTCGGCGAGCCAATCGGCATCGCGCGAACCCGTCCCCACCGCGACCAGGCAACCCATGACATTGCGCACCATGTGGTGCAGGAACGCGCTGGCGTCGAAGTCAAAGCGCCAGTAGACGCCGTGCTGCGTGACGCGGATGGACCGCAGCGTTTTCACCGGCGACTTGGCCTGGCATTGCGACGAGCGAAACGCGCTGAAGTCATGTTCGCCGACCAAGTGACGCGCCGCATCGCGCATCGTCTGGCCATCCAGGGCGCGAAAACTCCAACCCGCACTTCCCCACTCCAAGGCCGGACGCACCGGCGACTCCAGCAAGAGATAGGCGTAGCGCCGCCCGCGTGCACTGGCGCGTGAATGGAATTGCGCATCGACGATGCGGCACCATTGAACGGCAATGTCGCGCGGCAGGTAGCGGTTCGTGCCGCGCACCCACGACACCGGATCGCGCGCGATCTCGGTGTCGAAGTGCAGCACCTGGTTCAGCGCGTGTACGCCGGTGTCGGTGCGACCGGCGCAAATCGTGCGCAGACTCGCGCCAGCGAACTGGGCAAGCGCCGCTTCCAGCCGGTCTTGCACCGTGTTGCCACTGGGTTGGCTTTGCCACCCCAAGTAGCCGCAGCCGCGGTAACTCACCCCCAGGGCGATCCGCACCAGATGCTCCTGCGACGCCGAGCTGGCGCTCAGCGACTGAGAGTTTTTTGAGCGTGCCCGAGCCGCGCGCCAGCAGGCGGCCGAAGACTCTCGGTCTCTCGGCGCACGGCCATCAGTTCAATGCGCCGAGCATGCTTTCGGCCTTGCTGCGAGTTGACCCCTCAGCGTGAGCGATCACTTCCTGCAACAACTCGCGCGCGCCTTCGATGTCGCCGATCTGGCTGAAGGCCTCGGCAAGCTCAAGCTTGCGGGCGATGGGATCGCCCTCGCCATCGTCACTGTCCAGACGCAGTTCGAGATCAGAGAATCCCGAGTCACGCGGTTTCGCGGGCTCGCCCTTGGCGCCGGCCGCGCGCGGCGAAGGCGCTGGCGGTGCGTCGAGATCGAGCGTGATGCTGGACAGGTCGAATTCCATCGGCCGCGAGATCGTGCCGCTGGGGGGCGGTGGCGCGCCGGGGGGATCGGCCCGCATGGCCGGGGCAGGTTCGAGTTTGATCGTGTCACCCGTGCGACCGCTGGCAGCGCCACTTGCAGCCTGCGGGTGGTAGGCCGTCCCAGGCACCGTCTTGGCCTGGTTCTGGCCTGTCATGTCGAGGTCAAGATCAATCCCGGCGCTGTCACCGAAACCGCCACTCGAACGGCCGAAGCCTGCCGCCGATGGCAACACCGACTGCGGCATCGTGCTCGCCCCCAGTGGCTCGTCCATCGGGCCTGCTGCGCCGGAAGCGCGCTGCGGCGCACCTCCGGGCTGATAGAGCCGGTTCTCTGGATCGATCTCAAGACCCATCTCCTGGGCCTTAGCCCAATCTTCGCCCTCGCCACGCGTCAAGGAGTGCAGTTGGGAAGCGAGCAGTTCGAAGCCCTTGGTGTCGCGGCGCTTCGCGTAGACCTCAAGCATCTTGGTTCGAATCGCCAGGCGATCCGGGTTGCTGCGCATCGCCTCCTTCAGGATTTCCTCGGCCTGCAAGTCGCGGCCATAAGCGAGATAGACGTCGGCCTCGGCCACTGGATCGACGTCGCCGATGGCGTCGAGCTGACTCAACGAATAGCTCATCGACGACGAAGCCGCACCGGCTTCGCGCGTGTCGATGCGCTGGCCGCCGCTGGCGCCGAAGAATGAATCGGGCTGGAGGCGGCTTTCCAGGAACGAGGTTTCGCGGTTGTCCTTGCGGCCGCGCTTGGTCAGGCGATAAATGCCAAACCCGGCGAGCAGCGCCACCAGACCCGCCCCCCCGGCGAGCGCCCAGGGGTTGTCGTCCATCAGCGACTCCAGCATGCCGCCAGCTTCGCCAGTTGTCGCCACTGCCGCGGGCACGGGAGCCTTGGGCGGGGCCGCCGGTGGCGGCGCCTCGGCCTTCGGCGCTACTGGTGCCGGTGCCGGTGCCGGCGGTGGTGGCGGTGGCGGTGGCGGTGGCGGTGGCGGTGGCGGTGGCGGTGGCGGTGGCGGCGGTGGCGGTGGCGGTGGCGGCGGTGGCGGTGGCGGTGGTGGCGGTGGCGGCGGTGGTGGCGCCGGTGGTGGTGGTGGCGGTGGTGGCGGTGGTGGTGGCGCAACCACAGGCTTCGGTGGCGGCGCGGCTGCAATAACCAAACCACCGGGGCCGCTAGCGCCCGGGGCGGCGGACTTTGAGGCCGCAGCGCCAGAGAGCTTTTTCAGTTCATCGACGTTTTTGGTCAACTCGGCAACGCGCGTGTCGGCTGCCTTCTTTTCGCTTTCCTTGGAAATCTTGTCTTCGAGGGCAGGCGCTTTCGCGGCGACCGCCCCCTTGCTCAGCGTGAGTTTGTCAGGGGCCGGCGCACCTGCGGGCTTGTTGTCTTCCACCGCGGCCTGAACCTGACCGCTCGCCTGACGTGTCGAACCTTCGGGTTTCGCCAGCGGTGCAGCGGCGGCCAGGCGTTGTCGATACGCCCCGAAGTCGGCGCTTTGGGTTTGGATGATCTGGCGCGCCTGCGCGCGGGAAACGTCTTTGGCCGCTTCCGCGCTAGGAATGTTGAGCACGACACCAGCCTTCAGCCGGTTCATGTTCTCGCCAGCAAAGGCCTTGGGATTGGCGCTGAACAGCGAAACCAGCATTTGATCAAGCGAAATGCCCTGCGGCTGATGTTTCGCCGCAATCTCCGACAGCGTGTCGCCGCGCTTGACGGAATAGTCTGGCTTGTCTTCATTTGCCGCCTCGGAGCGAGGTGCCGCCGGCTCGGTGGCGATAGGCCGCGGCGGCGGCTCGACGCGTTCCGCCTCGGTGGGTGCGAGCGGCGCGGCAGGCGCGGCCGGGCTCGAAGACACCGGCGAAGGCGTTGCCGGGCTCGCGTCCGCCGCCGGGGTTGCCGCCGTGGTGTCGGGCGCAGGGGCTGCGGGTGGCTGCACTGCCGGGGTGGGCAGCGGCG
This sequence comes from Betaproteobacteria bacterium, assembly GCA_043755615.1. Classification (GTDB taxonomy): domain Bacteria; phylum Pseudomonadota; class Gammaproteobacteria; order Burkholderiales; family Burkholderiaceae_C; genus Rubrivivax. The sequence continues at coordinate 2,422 of JAYUSP010000031.1, read as the reverse complement.
CGGCAGCGATCGGCGTGGGTATCGGCTCAGGTATCGGCTCAGGCAGCGGCGCAGGGGCAGCCGCTGTCACGACTGGCGCGGCCGTGGGCGCCGCAGGCGCTGGCGGAGTCGCCCGGGCCGTGGCCGTGGGCGGATCGAGCAGCAGGGTGTACTCACGCACCAGCCGGCCGGTGGACCATGTCATTTCCAGGATCACGTCAACAAACGGCTCCTGAACCGGGCGGTCGCTCCTCAAACGCAAATAAGGCCGACCGTCCGGCCGGCGCAGCAGTTCGGCGGTTGTGCCGGGCAACACATTGTTGTAGTCGACTCCCGCCGCACGATAGGCGTCAGGCGACGCCACGCGAACCCTTAGGTTCGACGCCTCTTCCGGGCTCAGGCTCGTGACGTCAATCTCGGCCTGCAGGGTTTCGCCCAGCGCCGACTGCACCGCCAGCCGCCCCAGGCCCAAAGCCCAGGCCTGCGGAACAGACAACCACATCGCGGCCGCTGCCACGTGGGTCAGGACGAATCGCCCAGCAAATTTCGTGCGACTTTTCAAGGCGTCTCCCAATAAGTGTTCAGGCAGGTTTTCTTGGCGCACCTGCGAGTGTCAGCGACCGCATCCACGCATTTCGGGCAAAGGCCCGCCGTGGCAACAGAAATCACAATAACATCAAGCAGATACACTGACAAGCTCAAGCGTTGGCTGATATTCGAACAGTTTGACGTTTGACACACTTTCGGGGCATTTGGAAGACGTTTTGCAGCCCCTCAAGCTTGCACCAGCATTCTCAACATGCGGCGCAGCGGTTCGGCCGCACCCCACAGCAACTGGTCGCCGATCGTGAATGCGCCCAGATACTGAGGGCCCATCGCCATCTTGCGCAGCCGACCCACCGGAATGTCCATGGTGCCGCTGACGGCCACCGGCGTCAGCTCTCGCATAGTCGCTTCACGATTGTTGGCCACCACCTTGACCCAGGCGTTGTCGCTTCGAATGGCGTGCTCAATATCGGCCAGCGGCACATCTTCCTTGAGCTTGAACAACACGGCCTGGCTGTGACAGCGCATGGCGCCGACGCGAACGCAAAAACCATCCACCGGGACGCCGGGCGCCGCGAAGCCCTCGCCCTGGCCAAGAATCTTGTTCACCTCGGCAGAGCCCTTCCATTCTTCGCGGCTCATGCCGTCGCCGAGGTCTTTGTCGATCCACGGGATCAGGCTGCCGGCCAGGGGAACGCCGAAATTTTCCGTCGCGGCCGCGCTGAATCCGCGCTGCGTCTCAATAGTGCGTCGGTCGATTTCCAGAATGGCACTCTTCGGGTCATTGAGCAGCGCCTGCACCGGCGCGTGCAGCGCGCCGAACTGGCTGAGCAACTCGCGCATGTGCGCCGCGCCACCGCCCGACGCCGCCTGGTAGGTCATCGTATTCATCCACTCCACCCATCCGGCCTTGAACAGCGCGCCTACGCCCATCAGCATGCAACTCACGGTGCAGTTTCCACCGATCCAGTTGCGCCCGCCCTTGGCCAGCGCGTCGCGGATCACCGGCATGTTCACCGGGTCGAGGATGATGACGGCATCACTCTTCATGCGCAGCGTCGAAGCGGCGTCGATCCAGTGGCCCTTCCAGCCCGCCGCGCGCAGCCGGGGAAAAACATCCGCCGTGTAGTCGCCGCCTTGGGCGGTGACGATGATGTCGCAGCGCTTCAAGGCCTCGATGTCGTAGGCATCCAGCAGCTTGCGCTCGTTCTTCGCGAGCAGCGGCGCCGAGCCGCCCGCATTGCTGGTACTGAAAAACACCGGCTCGATGTGGCCGAAGTCGCCTTCCGCCTGCATGCGTTCGATCAGCACAGAACCGACCATTCCGCGCCACCCGACCAATCCCGTCAGTTTCATCTCGATCACCCCTTCGGAGTCGTTCCCCTGCCACTTTTTCCCCCGGCTCGTGACGCCGGCAGGTAAGGGCGAAACGAACCGAGCCGACTAGCCCTTCGTGGTCTTCGCGGTGATGGTTTTCGAACCTTGCCCGGACAGAGCGGCAACAACCGCATCGCCCATGGCGCGCGTGCCTACTTTCGTCGTACCGGCAGACCAGATGTCTGCTGTGCGCAAGCCCAATGCCAGCACGTGCCGCACCGCCGACTCGATGCGCTCGGCGGCGGAAGATTGGTTGAGTGTGAATCTGAGCATCATGGCGGCGGACAGGATTGTAGCCAGCGGATTGGCGATGTCCTTGCCCGCGATGTCAGGCGCGCTGCCGTGGCTCGGCTCGTACAGACCCTTGCCCTTGGCGTCGAGCGAGGCCGAGGGCAACATGCCGATCGAGCCGGCGAGCATGGCCGCTTCGTCAGACAGGATGTCGCCGAACATATTGCCGGTGACGATCACGTCGAACGCCTTCGGCGCGCGCACGAGCTGCATCGCGGCGTTGTCGACA
>JAYUSP010000030.1:0-2868 GCA_043755615.1 Betaproteobacteria bacterium | reverse complement strand
CAGCGGCAGAGCATGAAGGTGTACGGGTCCAGTGCGCTGTAGTGGCTGCCCAGCAACCACGGGCCACCGTGGGAGGCGAGTTGTTTGTCGATCTGGTCGAAGTAGCCGGCCAGCCTGGCTTCGGCCTGCGCCTTGACTTCGAGCGCGCCGGCGGCGTTGCCGCTGGCGACCATGCGGTCGCTGTAGAAGTAATGCGGCATCATCGCCTGCACGCTGCCCGACAGCCAGAATAACCATTTGTAGAACGCGGCGCGCTCGGCGCTGCCCAGCGGTGGCGCCAACGCCGCGGCCGGCTGGCTGTCAACCAGGTGCAGCACGATTGCCGCGGTTTCGTAAAGCACCAGGTCGCCGTCGACGAGCACCGGGATCAGCCCGTTCGGATTGAGTTTGAGATAAGCCTCGGACTTGTGCGCGCCATTGGCGCGGTCGACATGCAGCAGCTCGAACGGCAGGCCGAGTTCGCGCAGCACGATGTGCGGCGTCATGCTGGCGTTGCTCGGGTAGTAGTGGAGTTGGATCATGGTGGAGCAAATCATGACACGCCGCGCCGCGCGCCGAGTTCGCATTTGAGTTGGTCGATGTGTTCGCCATCGAATTGACTGATGAGTTAGCGGATGAGTTAACGCACGAGTTACGCGGCGTGTTAAGTTCGCGCTTGCCGGAACCAGGGAGTTTGCGACCACCAAACCGGGTGACAGACCTGGTGCCAATAGCGGCGACGTGCAGAGAATGCCATCGCTGCCAGGACGAATGAATGCCCAAGACTTACGAACAAATCGTCAAGCAGATCGAAGGTCTGCAGCAGCAGGCCGAGAAGCTGCGCCAACAAGAACTCAGTGGTGTCATCAGCCGCATCCAGGTGGCGATCAAGGCCTACGGGCTGACCGCGGCTGACCTCGGTTTTGCCGCCGCAGGCACGAGCCGCCCCGCGGCGAATGCCAGCGCGACGACAGCGGCTGCGCCCAAGATCAAACGCCGCCGCCGCGGCAAGGCCCAGGTCAAGGCGAGCAAATCGTCGGCACCGCTGAAGTACCGCAACGAAGCCGGCCAGGGCTGGGTCGGCATAGGCAAGCGCCCGCAGTGGCTGCGCGACGCACTGGCGGCGGGCAAGACCTTGGCCGACCTCAGGATTTGATGCCTGCCGGGCGGGCAGCCGGCAGCCGGCGTCCCGCATCCGGATCGCCCGCCGCCCGCATGGTGCATGCCGGCGTGCGTGGCACGAAGGTGGCGCATTGATCACGGTGGCCGCACGCGTGCCGGCGCGGCCGGCAAAGGGCCGGCGCTGATCGCCGGGACCCTCTTCGCGCTGGCCGCGGGCCTGCTCTGGGGCCTGGTATTTGTCGCGCCGCTGCTGCTCGCCGACTACCCGGCGGCACTGCTGTCGTTTGCGCGGTACCTTGCCTTCGGCCTCATTGCGCTGCCGTTGGCATTGCTCGACGCCAAGGCGCTGCGCGGCCTGACGCGTGCCGATTGGGTCGAGGCCTTCAAGCTCAGCCTGGTCGGCAACCTCATTTACTACTTGTGCCTGGCGGCGGCGATCCAGCGTGCCGGCGGGCCGCTGCCGACGATGATCATCGGCACCTTGCCGGTGGTCATCGCGGTGTGCTCCAACCTGCGCGAAGAGCGCGGCGCCCAGCGCCTGCCCTGGCCGCGGCTGCTGCCGTCGCTGTTGCTCATCGGCGCCGGCATCGCGGCGGTGAACCACAACGAGCTCGATCACCTGCGCGATGCCAATGCCGCGGATTTGAAAAGTTATGCCTGGGGTGCGCTGCTGGCGGTCGGTGCGGTGGTGTGCTGGACCTGGTATCCGATCCGCAATGCCGACTGGCTGCGTGCGCATGCCGACCGCAGCCCGCGCGGCTGGGCCACCGCACAGGGCGTCGCGACGCTGCCGCTGGCGGCGTTGGGGTACGCGCTGTTCTGGCTCTGGAACGACCAGACGGCGCAGGCCTTCGAGATGCCTTTCGGGCCGACGCCGGAGCGGTTCATCGTGCTGATGCTGGCCATCGGCCTGCTCGCATCGTGGCTCGGCACCTTGTGCTGGAACGAGGCCAGCCAGCGCCTGCCGACGGCATTGGTCGGCCAGCTCATCGTCTTCGAGACCCTCGCCGCGCTGGCTTACGCCTTTGTGCTGCGCGGCCGGATGCCCGAGGCGGCGACGCTGCTTGGCATCGTGCTGCTCATCGCCGGCGTCGTCTGGGCGCTGCGGCCGCGGCCGGCTACAGCGGTTTCTGGGTCTTGAAGCCGAACTGCGGTCACGCGGGCGCCCGGTCGTCAACGCGCGATCAGGACAGCGGGGCGCGCTGCTCCGCTCATGTCCTCCGGTCTCGGCCTGTGGCCGATCCCTCCACCGTCCCGATCGATCACCCTCGTCTTTGCTCGAGTCGGACAAGAGCGGACTCGCCCGCCCGACGCCCTCGGCTCGCGCAGTGGCCGCACAAGGACACAACGATTGTCCGGAACCGGCCAAAGCGGCGACGCGTCAAGCCAGCGCGTCGTCGAGCACCTCAACCCAATGCCGCACCGGCGTCGTGGTGCCGGTTTGCAGATGCTGGATGCAGCCGATGTTTGCCGAGATGATCGTCTGCGGCGCCAGCGGTTTCAGGTGTTCCAGCTTGCGGTCGCGCAACTGGTAGGCGATTTCAGGCTGCAAGACGCTGTAGGTGCCGGCGGAGCCGCAGCACAGATGGCTCTCGGCAGCGGCGACCTGCACGTCGAAGCCCAGTTCACGCAACCCCGACTCGACACCACCGCGCAATTGCTGGCCATGCTGCAAAGTGCAGGGCGGGTGGAAAGCGAGCCGCGTCGCCGCTGATTTGCGCAGTTTGGGCTTCAGCGCCGGCACCATGCCGGGCAGCAGTTCGCTCA
>JAYUSP010000029.1:0-8566 GCA_043755615.1 Betaproteobacteria bacterium | reverse complement strand
GCTGCCGGCCGCGCCGCCACCCGGCTGTGGGCGCTGTGGCGTGGCGCGCGCAGCCTGCGGCGCAGGCTTGAAGGCCGCGGCCGGCCGTGATCTCGATCCAAACCGCGGCTGCCCGCAACGGCCGCCGCACCCGCAGGCAACGGCGCACGGCCGCTTCGACAAGCGTTGTTGCGCTCATTGCGCTGCCGCTGCTGGTGTTGACGTGGGTGGTGTGGGTGGTGTTGGTGGTGTTCATGGGGCCTGGCCTGCGGCCTGGGCTTGCGGGTAAAACCCGGGCCGGCAAGAAAGTCACGATCGTTACCATTCAGGCTTGACCCCGCCCGACGCCCGCCTCGATCGCCTGACCGCGCTGCTGCGCACGATGCTGCGCATCCGCGCCTTCGAAGACGCTGCGGAGGCCGCCAGCCAGGGCGGTGTCGCGGCCTTCGGGCAAGCGCTCGGCCGCGCCGCGGTGCGCGGCCCGCTTCATCTGTCCACCGGCCAGGAGGCCGTCGCCGCCGGCGTCTGCCATGGGCTGCGCCGCGCCGACCTGCTGACCAGCACGCACCGCGGCCACGGCCACACCATCGCCAAGGGTGCCGATGTGCCACGCATGATGGCCGAGCTCTACGGCCGCGCCAGCGGCAGCAACGGCGGCAAGGGCGGCTCCATGCACATCGCGGACTTCTCGGTCGGCATGCTGGGGGCCAACGGCGTGGTGGCGGCGGGCTTGTCGATCGCCGTCGGCGCCGCGCAGGCACTCAAGCTGCAAGGGCGCGACGCGGTGGTGGCCTGCTTCTTCGGCGACGGCGCCATCAACCGCGGCCCGTTTCTCGAAGCCCTGAACTGGGCCCAGGTCTACACCCTCCCGGTGCTGTTTGTTTGCGAGGACAACCGCTGGTCGGCGATGACGGCCACCGGCCCGCTGAGCGCCGGTGGTGGCGCGGCAGCGCGCGCGCAGTCGCTGGGCATCGCGGCGCGTGAAGTCGACGGCAACGACGTCGAAGCCGTGGCCGATGCCGCTGCTGCCTTGCTCGACGCGGTGCGCGGTGGGCAAGGGCCGCGCCTCTTGCACGCGGTGACGTACCGCATCAAGGGCCATGTCTCGGTCGATGCGGCGACTTACCGCGATGCGGCCGAGGTCGCTGCCGCACGTGAGCAGGACCCGATCACCCGCGCCGCGGCTCGTTTCATCGCACAAGGCGGCAGCGCCGAAACGCTGGCCGCACTGCGCACGCAAGCCGCCGCCGAGATCGACACTGCGGTGCGTGCGGCTGCCGATGCGCCGCCGCCCGACGCCGACGCAGCATTCACCGACGTACAGACCACCGGCGCGGGCCGCTGGACATGACGGCCCCACTCGCCGATCTCGCAGGCCGCGGCGGCCCCGCAGGCCTCACTGACCTCACGGACGTCACTGATCTCACGGAGGTCAGTTACGCCGAAGCCGCCTGCATCGCGCTGGGCGATGCGATGGCTGCCGATGGCCGCATCGTCGTGCTCGGCGAGGATGTGGGCCGCGGTGGCATCTTCGGCCAGTACCGCGGCTTGCAGGCGCGCTTTGGCGCGCAGCGGGTCATCGACACACCCATCTCGGAAGCCACCATCATGGGCGCCGGGGTCGGCATGGCGCTCGCGGGCTGCAAGCCGGTGGTCGAGATGCGTGTCACCGACTTTGCGCTCTGCGCGATGGACGAGATCGTCAACCAGGCGGCGAAGAACCGCTACATGTTCGGCGGGCAAGGCCGCGTGCCACTCGTCGCTCGGCTGCCGATGGGTATCTGGTCGGCCTCGGCGGCACAGCATTCGCAGTCCTTCGAGGCCTGGTTCGTGCACCTGCCGGGCGTGGTGGTCGTGGCGCCGAGCACGGCGCAGGACAACCACGACCTGCTGCGCGCCGCGCTCGACTGCGGCGACCCGGTGGTCTATCTCGAACACAAGGAACTTTGGGGGCACCGTGACGGCATGCAGTCGAAGGTGATTGAACAGCCGCCTGCACCCCCATCACCCTTGAAGCTGGGACAGTCGCGCCGCTGGCGCAGCGGCCGCGACCTCACCATCGTCAGCTGGTCGCGTCAGATGCATTGGGCGGCCGAGGCCGCTGCCACGCTGGCGACACAAGGTGTCAATGCCGACCTGATCGACCTGGCCACGTTGTGGCCCTGGGACCGCGATGCAGTGCTCGAATCCGCAGCGCGCACCGGGCGACTGCTGGTCACCCACGAGGCTGTGCAGGTGGCCGGTTTCGGCGCCGAGGTGGCCGCCACAGTGGCCGAACATGTCGGCTGCAAGGTGCGGCGCGCGGGCGGCCCGCGCATCCCAGTGGGCTATGCAGCCACGCTGGAAGAAGCCGCGCGCGTGCGGCCGGCGGCCATCGTCGAGGCGGCGCTGGCGCTGATGCGGGCATGACGGACAAGCCCGCCAAGCTGCGCAAGGGCCACCGCATTCCGGTTGCGCTCGAAGAGGGTTTGGCCGTCGCCTGCATGGCGCTGCTGGTCGTGATCACGCTGTTGAACGTGTTGACGCGCTACTTCACCGACCGCTCTTTTGCGTGGACCGAGGAGATTTCGGTCTTCCTGATGGTGCTGATGACGCTCGCCGGCGCCAGCGCGGCCGCCGCGCGGGACCGCCACATCCGCATCGAATTTTTCTACGACGGCGGTAGCGCACAGCGTCGACGCAGCGCGCGCATCGTCGCGTCCTGTTTCTGCGCTTTGGTCTTCTTGTTGCTAGCGCTGCTGTTTGGCAAGGTGGTGGCCGACGAGATCAAGTACGCCGAGACCTCGATGGGTCTGGGTATCCCGCGCTGGTGGTTCACGGCGTTCTCGCCATTGCTGTGCCTGGCAGTGGCGCTGCGTTGCCTGGGCTTTGCGTGGGCCACTGCGTTGGCCACTGCGCCGGCCGCCCATGACGACGCCGAGGCCACGGTTCCCCCGGGTGCCGGCACGGCCCTCGACAGCAAGCGGGGCAGTGCGCGGTGATCGGCCTCACGCTGTTTGCCGTCTTCGTGCTGCTGATGCTGGTGGGGGTGCCCATAGGCGCCGCGCTCGGCCTGGGTGGCATGCTGGCCATCGGGCTGGCAAACGCCGACGCCCAATGGCTGGGCCTGCTCGCCGCACCGCAAAACATGCAGGCCGGGATCTCCAAGTACCCCTTGCTCGCGCTGCCGATGTTCGTGCTGGTGGGCGCTGTCTTCGACCGCTCCGGCGTGGCGCAGAAGCTGGTCGACTTTTGCGTTGCCTGCGTCGGCCGCTCCGCCGGCATGCTGCCGCTGGTGGCGGTGCTGGTGGCGATGGTGCTCGGCGGCATCTCGGGCTCGGGGCCGGCGAATGCGGCGGCCGTCGGCGGCGTGATGATCGCCGCCATGGCGCGCGCGGGCTATCCGGCGCCGTTTTCGGCCAGCATCGTCGGCGCAGCGGCGGCCACCGACATCCTGATCCCGCCATCGATCGCGTTCGTGGTCTACAGCGTCTCGGTGCCCGGCGCTTCGGTGCCCGCGTTGTTTGCCGCCGGCATGCTGCCGGGCATCCTGGCGGGACTCGCGTTGATCGTGCCGGCGGTGTGGCTGTCGCGCCGGCGCGGTTATGGCGCGCTCGAGCGCGAGCTGCCACGCCCGCCTTTCTGGCGCTCGCTGCGCGAGGCCTCGTGGGGGCTGGCAGCGCCGGTGCTCATCCTGGGTGGCATGCGGGTGGGCTGGTTCACACCCACCGAGGCCGCGGTGGTCGCTGCGGTCTACGGCTTGTTCGTCGGCATGGTGGTGCACCGCACGATCCGTCTGCGTGACCTGTACGGCATCTTTCGCGACGCCACCGAGATCTCCGCCGTGATCATGGTCGTGATGGCACTCGCCGGCATCTTTGCCTACTCCGTCAACACCCTCGGGCTGGCCGATCCGCTGGTGCAGTGGGTGCAGGCGTCGGGCCTTTCCAGCGCCGGCGCCTTGTTTGCGCTGCTGGCCATCGGGCTGGTGGTCGGCATGGTGCTCGACGGCGTCTCGATCTTCCTCATCTTCCTGCCGCTGCTGACACCGCTGATGCGCACGTTCGAGTGGGATCCCGTCTGGTTTGGCGTGCTGCTGACGATGGTGATCGCGGTCGGCCAGTTCACGCCGCCGATGGCGGTGAACCTGCTTGTCGCTTGCCGGCTGGCACAGGTGCGCATCGAGCAGACGCTGCCGCACGTGGGCTGGCTGGTCGTGAGTTTTGTGCTCGCCACCATCGCCGTGGCGGCATTCCCGCAGCTTGCCTTGTGGCTGCCCCGTTCGCTCGGTTATTGACGATCACCCTCTGACCTCAACCAGGAGACTAGCCATGAAACGCCGCGACCTGATCCTCAGCTCCACCGCCACCGCCACCGCCGCAACGCTCGGCCTGCCGCGCTTTGCCTACGCACAGGCCGCCTACAAGGCCGAGTACAAGATGAGCACGGTCGTGCCACCGGCCTTTGCCTGGGGCAAGGGCGGTGAGATCTTCGGCAACCTGGTGCGCGAGCGCACCGGCGGCCGCATCAACATCAAACAATACCCCGGCGCCAGCCTGGTGCAGGGCCAGCAGGACCGCGAGTTCAGCGCCATGCGCCAGGGCATCATCGATGTGCTGTGTGGCGCTCCCATCAACTGGAGCGGCACGGTGCGCGAGCTGGGGGTCTTCACGCTGCCCTTCATCCTGCCCGACCACAAGGCCTGGGACGCGGCCACCGCCGAGCCGGCAGTGATGAACGACTATTTCGATCTCGTGCGCAAGGCCGGCGCCGAGCCGCTGGCGGTCGGCGAAACGGGCTACCGCCAGATCAGCAACTCCAAGCGCGCGGTGCTCAAGCCGGACGACCTGAAGGGCATCAAGATCCGCGTTGTCGGCAGCCCGATGTACGGCGAGATCATGAATACGATGGGCGCGAACCCGACCTACATGAGCTGGGCCGATGCGCAGCCGGCGCTCGCCTCGGGCGCGGTGGATGCGCAGGAGAACCCGCTGGAGGTGTTTCTGGCCGCCAAGATCCACACGCTGGGCCAGAAGTTCGTGACCAAGTGGAACTACTCGAACGACATCTTGCTGTTTGCCATCGCCGGCCCGGTGTGGGCCACCTGGACGGCGGCCGACCAGAAGATCGTGCGTGAGGCGGCACAAGACGCGGCCAGGCAGCAGGTGGCGCTGGTGCGCAAGCTGTTCGCCGAGGACGTGGACCGTGTGCGCGCGCTGGGCGTCGAGGTGCACGTACCGACACCCGCCGAGTTGCAGGCCTGGCAGATCACCACGCGGCGCATCTATGCGCAGTGGAAAGTGCAGACCAACCCGGTGCTGGTGAGCAAGATCGAGCAGGTGGCCGAGAAGGTGCGCAAGGGCTGACCGTGCGCGCCGCCGCGGCCCGCCCGCCGCCCGAGCGCCTGCCCATCGACAGCTCGCTCTTCTTCAAGCTGGTGCGGGTGGTAAACCTTACCGCGCGGCCGTTCGTGGAGACGCTGTCGCGCGAGCATGTGTTGTCGCTCAACGAATGGCGTGCAATGGTGGTGCTGGCCAGCCACCCGGGCGTAGCAGCGCGCGAGGTGGCCGAGTTCACGGGCCTGGACAAGATGAGCGTGAGCCGCGCCATCGCCGCCCTGGCGCGCGCGGGCCGCATCGTCAAGCAACGCGACCCGGCCGACGCGCGCCGCACACCGCTGCGCCTGAGCGCTGCCGGGCGGCGCCTGTTCGAGACGCTCGGCCGGCAGGCGGCAGCCCGCGAGGCGCAGCTCTTTGGCGCCATCGGGGCGGACGAACTCGTGCGCGTCGAAGCCACCATCGACCGCTTGATCGTTGCACTCGCGGCTGGCAGCGGCAGCGAATCAGAACCCGAAGAGGCTTGACCGCACGGCGTGCGTGCCGGGGTGCGCCGTCCCGGGCGCCAGCCAATGCTCGGGCGCTTCGGCCCATGCCAGCAGCAGCACGCCAAACGGCGAGGCCATGCGAACGGTGGCGCCTGGCTCGACGACGACAAAGCAGTTGGCATGCGCGGTGCGACCGTCGATGTCAAGCAGCCCGCCGCGGACCCAGAACTCGGTCAACGCCGTGGCCTGCCAGGCCGGGCACGCACTGCCCGGCTGCATCGCGAGTTGCACAAACCGATGCGCGCTGCCGGTGCCGGCGTAGTCGAAGATCGTCTGCCGCCGCAGGCCCGGCACGCCCGTCTGCTGCGGCACGACGGCATCCACCGCGATGTTGGTCTCGGGTGGCACCTCGGGCGCGGGGTTGTTGAAATCGGCGTGGCGCGAGCCCGCGTGCAGGCCGCTCAACTCTCCATGCGCATCCGGGTACACCACCGGGCCTTCAAGGCGCGATACCAGCACCGTATCGCCATACGACGTGGCGTCGTGCGTGGCGCCCACGAGATTAATGCCGGCCATGTGCAGGCTGATGCAGCCGTGGTAGTCCGTCAGGCCCCCATCGATGACAAAGCTGGTGGCGACACCGCGATGCTGGTGCAGGCCGCTGCGTGTCATCGGCTGGAAACCCACCAGGCCCAGGAAGCAGCCCAGCTCGTCGTCGTAGCGCACCGGCTTCAGGCGCAGCCCGGGCTCGGGCGTATCGTGCCAGGGCAGCGCATTGGCGTCGAAGACGTGGATGCGACCCCGGGGCTCGTAGCGATAAGGTGAAGGTGGCATGGTGGAATGGTAACGATCGTGACCATCCCGCCGCTCAGGGCTAACCCGCCGGCCCGGCGCCTGGCGCGGATGGTGCGCCCAGCTCGGCATCCGCATCGATGCATGTCCGCCGTCGACCCGCCAGGGACTATTGTTTGAGCCTTCAATCGGCCGAAAAAAGCCGTGTCTCCGGCTGGCGCCTTGGTGAATGTGGACGTCTTTCTTGATCCGCGGCGTTACCCCGCATCCTGAAAGTTCGGCGTTCGGCTGCGGCCCTGCCGGCTTGAGGCTTGATGACTCCAGTTCGACGCGCATCGTCACGACCTTGTCGGTTTGAATGCCAGTTTGAATGCGACTGATGACTCAGCGGAATCAAGACCGTTAGCATCCAGCAGCTCCAACGCAGTCGACTTGCCGCCGCGCGCCGGGCACTTTGCCAATGACAACACCCGCTACCGCCTTCCGCGGCAACAAGGCCACCCTGCCCAGCAAGCCCTGTGTGGCTTGCGGCCGGCCGATGAGCTGGCGCCGCCGCTGGGCCCGCACCTGGGACGAAGTCAAGTTCTGTTCCGACGCCTGCCGGCGCGCCAAGGCCGGCCGTGGCTGAACTGCGCCACCTCGTCCTCGTGCCGGGCGACCGGCTCGACCTCAACGCCGCCGCGCTCGATGGCTTCGACGCCGCGCACGACGCGGTGTGGTTGGCCGAGGTGGCCGACGAATCTACGCATGTGTGATTCAGCAAGCCGCGCACGGTGATGTTCCCGGCCGCGATGGGCCACTTCGCGCAGGCCTGCGGACGGCCAATCGGCCCTTGCACTACGCCCGGCTGGACGACGCCGCCAACCCTGGCAGCCTGCCCGCGCAATTTTGGCCGACATCGAACGCCTGCGCCCCGCGGGCCTGGTGATGACGGCCCCGGGCGACTGGCGCGTGGTGCGGGCCATCAAAGGCGTGGCGCGGGGTTCGTTGGCGCGGCCGCGCGCGGCATACTTCGCCACGAAGGTGTGCGCCGCACGCCATTGCCGTGCCCTGCCGTGCCCCTGGCCCATATCGCCGTACTCGATGACGAACCTGACATCACCGGGCTGCTCGGCTCCTACCTGAGCAGCCACGGTTATCGCGTCACCGAACTGCACCGCGGCGAAGCGTTGTTCGCCTTGATGCAGAAAGACCCGCCAGCGCTGGTGCTGCTCGACCTCGGCCTGCCGGGCGAAGACGGCCTCCTGATTGCACACCGGTTGCGCGACTGCGCCGGCCTCGGGCTGGTCATCGTCACCGGCCGCGGCGATGCGGTGGACAAGGTCGTCGGCCTTGAAATCGGCGCCGACGACTACATCACCAAACCTTTTGACCTGCGCGAGCTGCTGGCGCGTGTGAAGGCGGTGCTGCGCCGCACGGCGCCGCCGCCGATCGACGAGATGCTGGCCGTATCGATGACCGCTGCGTCGGCATCAAACGGCACCACTGGCAACAATGGCACCAACGGCACCAACGTCACCAGCCGCGCGAACAGCGCAGACGCCAGCGCGGGCCGCGCCGATCGCCTCGGTTTTGCCGGCTTCACGCTTGACCGCGCCGCGCGCCGGCTCAGCGGTGCCGACGGCAACGAAGTCGCGTTGAGCAGTGGCGAGTTCGACCTGCTGCTCGTTTTTGCGCTGCATCCTGGCCGGGTGCTGTCGCGAGACTTCCTGCTCGAGCACAGCCGCGGCCGCGAAGCGGCGCCGTTCGACCGCAGCGTTGATGTCCAGATCGGGCGGCTGCGCAAGAAGCTGCATGACGATGCCCAGGCGCCGCAGATCCTGAAGTCGGTGCGTGGCGCTGGCTACATGCTTGCCGTACCGGTGCGCCCGGCATGATCGACGCGCAGGTCTTTCGGAGCATTTTCGACGCCTATCCCGACGGCCTGCTGGTGGTCGACGCCCAGGGCCGGATAGAGCTCGCCAACCCGGCGGTGGCCACCTTGCTGGGCTA
>JAYUSP010000028.1:0-2877 GCA_043755615.1 Betaproteobacteria bacterium | reverse complement strand
TCGATGCCCAGGATGTAGGCAAGCTGTTTGGCGACCTCGGTCTTGCCGACGCCGGTGGGGCCGCTGAACAGGAACGAGCCGATCGGCTTGTCGGGCTTGCCCAGGCCTGAGCGTGCCATCTTGATCGACGCGGCAAGCGCTTCGATCGCCGGCTCCTGGCCGAAGACGACACTTTTCAGGTCGCGGTCCAGGGTCTTCAGCTTGCCGCGGTCGTCGTTGGAGACACTCGCCGGCGGGATGCGCGCGATCTTGGCGACGATCTCCTCGACCTCGAGCCGGGTGATGGTTTTTTTCTGCTTGTTCTTCGGCAGGATGCGTTGCGCGGCGCCGGCCTCGTCGATGACGTCGATGGCCTTGTCGGGCAGGTGCCGGTCGTTGATGTACTTGGCCGACAACTCGGCCGCGGCTTGCAGCGCGCCAACGGCGTATTTGACGCTGTGGTGGTCCTCGAAGCGCGACTTCAGGCCCTTGAGGATTTCCACCGTCTGCTCCACCGAAGGCTCGACGACGTCGATCTTCTGGAAGCGGCGCGACAGCGCAGCGTCTTTTTCGAAGACGCCGCGGTATTCGGTGAAGGTGGTCGCGCCGATGCACTTGAGCGCACCGCTGCCCAGCGCCGGCTTGAGCAGGTTGCTCGCGTCGAGCGTGCCACCCGACGCCGCACCGGCACCGATCAGGGTGTGGATCTCGTCGATGAAGAGGATCGCCCCCGGCACCTCTTTCATCTGCTTGAGCACACCCTTGAGGCGCTGCTCGAAGTCACCACGGTATTTGGTGCCTGCCAGCAGCGCGCCCATATCGAGCGAATACACCGTCGACTGCAACAGGATCTCGGGCACCTCGCCCTGGGTGATGCGCCAGGCCAGGCCTTCGGCGATCGCGGTCTTGCCGACGCCAGCTTCGCCGACCAGCAGCGGGTTGTTCTTGCGCCGCCGACACAGGATCTGGATGACACGCTCGACTTCGAGTTCGCGGCCGATCAGCGGGTCGATCTTGCCGTCGCGGGCGAGCTGGTTGAGGTTTTGCGTGAACTGCTCCAGCGGCGAGCCCTTGGCGTCGCCACCGGACTCTTCTTTTTCGCTATCGCCACTGCTGCCCGATTCGCTGGGTTTGCTCGGCTCGGGCGGGTCGGACTTCTTGATGCCGTGGGCGATGAAGTTCACCACGTCCAGCCGCGTCACGCCTTGCTGGTGCAAGTAGTAGACGGCATGCGAATCCTTCTCGCCGAAGATCGCCACCAGCACATTCGCGCCAGTGACTTCTTTCTTGCCGCTGCCGGTGGACTGCACATGCATGATCGCGCGCTGGATCACGCGCTGGAAGCCCAGCGTCGGCTGGGTATCGACCTCGTCGCTGCCCGCGACCGTCGGCGTGTTTTCCTTGATGAAGGTCGTCAGACTTTTGCGCAGGTCGTCGATATTCGCCGCGCAGGCACGCAGCACCTCGGCCGCTGAAGGGTTGTCCAGCAGCGCCATCAGCAGATGCTCGACGGTGATGAACTCGTGCCGCTGCTGGCGCGCTTCGACAAACGCCATGTGCAGGCTGACTTCCAGTTCTTGCGCAATCATGCGGCCTCCATAATGCATTGAAGCGGGTGCTGGTCGCGCCGGGCGGCGGCCAGTACCAACTCGACTTTTGTCGCGGCGACGTCTTTGGAGAATACGCCGCAGACGCCGCGCCCTTCGTGGTGAATCTTGAGCATGATCATCGTGGAAGTCTCCAGATCATGCTGGAAATACTGCTGCAAAACGCGGATCACAAACTCCATCGGCGTGTAGTCGTCGTTGAGCATCACCACCTGGAACAGCGACGGCGGCTTCACCCGCGCCGTCTTGCGCTCGGCAACCACAGCGCCCTGCCCGTCGCGCGTGCGGCGAGTCGGCGCTGGCGGTGGCGGCGGGGGTGCTGCTGGGTCGTCCGGAAAGTCGGGCATGCTTCATTTTATAGATTGGGCCGGCGCGGGGTAACAACGAGTTGGCGGGCGGTTCGTGGCCAGATGCGCCAACCGCAGGCGGGCACCGGCAGCCGCAGGACACTTGGCCGGCGCCGAAGCGTTGACCTCCAACGATCTGGGGACTGTGCGCGTTATTGAAAGGGCCGGCATCGTGTGGGCCTTTGGCGGGCGCGCTCGGCGCAGGCTTCGAACCTCGGGCTGCCGGTGATGTGGAAGTTCTTGCGCCCGCGCAGCGTCTGCACGCCGTAGTAGGCGTCGGCCGGCACCTCGCGGTCGCCGGGCAGGTCATGTTCGGTTCGGGTGCTTCTGGTGGTTTATGGGTGGCTTTCCGGGGTGTGGCGAGCCCCATTGTCCGGCGCCAGGCGCCGAATTGCCTGGGCCCTGCAAAATGACAGGGCATTGCAGAATCGAAATCGCACCCGGCTCGGCGCTCAACGCGCGCTCACGGCGCGCTCACGGCGCGCTCACGGCGCACTTACGGCGCACTTACGGCGCACTCACGGCGCACTCAAGCCGCGGTGGAGCCGAACTCACGCCGCAGTCAATCTGCACACTCACCTCGACCACAAAGGCTCACCGATGTCCGACCCCACACATCCGGCCACCGCCCGCGACGACAGCTTCGAGCTCTGGGATCTGCGCGTCGAGGTCATCTGCCCACCCGGCGAGCGCGTGATGTGCGGCGCGCAACCGGGGGATCATTTCGAGCTGCATGGCGAGATGCTGCACCTGCCTCCGGGCCAGGGTTTTTCGATCTATTCGCTGGCCGCACTGTTGCCGCTGCTGCCGGCCAAGCAGCGGGTCACACACCCGAACGACTGGATGACCAGCGACGCCGACGTGGCCTGCCCTGACCCGAACTGCCCCACCCGGCTGCGCATCACACGCACAGGCAAACGCCGATTCGAACACGCGCAGACGAC